>NZ_JASJHF010000023.1:0-26687 GCF_033791185.1 Moritella sp.
ATTTTTTAATGAATTGTTTGATATTGTTTGTTTTTGGCGGGATCGGAGCTCTTTGTGGTGTTAACCATCACCTATCGTCTTATAAAGATAATAAAGCCCATATTATAATGGCTAATATTGCTGGGTGGCTTGGATTATTACTCCCTATATATTTTTATTTTGGACTTAATTGGAATGGATTTTTTTGTTTGTCTTTATTTTTGTTTTTTGGTTATAGCTATAACTTAGGAAAGAAAGACGCAACTACTGGTACATACGATTAATAAAATAGCCTTATAAAAGATAGATTTTAAGATCGTGTGTTAAATTGAATCAATAATGGCAACGTTTAAATTGGTCTAGATTAATTGCTTTTAGATTATAAATAGCCTAAAACGCGAGCATGATAATGGAACATTTATAATTACATAAATCCACTTCAATGCTCGCCTTTGTTAGTTTAAATATGTAGTTCTAGACCTACATATCTATGCCTAATTTATTCTTTACCGAATACGTTGTTTTCTTGCTCAAGTACGCGGATAAAGGTAGTACGCTTGCTTAGCTCTTTTAATGACGCTGCGCCAACGTAAGTACAAGTAGAACGCACGCCACCTAGGATATCAAAAACAGTGTTTTCGATTGGACCACGGTAAGGTACTTCTACAGTTTTACCTTCTGAAGCACGGTATTTAGCAACACCACCTGCGTGTTTGTTCATCGCAGTTGTTGAGCTCATGCCATAGAATTTCTTGGTTTTCTTGCCATTAACTTCGCACAGCTCGCCGCCACTTTCGTCGTGACCAGCTAACATACCGCCAAGCATAACGAAGTCTGCGCCGCCGCCGAATGCTTTTGCAACATCACCAGCACAAGAACAACCACCGTCACCAACAACCATGCCACCTAAACCGTGTGCAGCGTCTGCACATTCGATGATTGCAGAAAGTTGTGGGTAACCAACACCTGTTTTAACACGTGTTGTACATACTGAACCAGGACCGATACCAACTTTGATGATATCTGCACCAGACAGGATAAGTTCTTCGGTGATTTCACCAGTAACTACGTTACCAGCCATAATCGTTTTAGTTGGGTATGCTTGACGTACTTTACGCACGAAATCAATGAAAAATTCTGAGTAACCATTAGCTACATCGATACAGATAAACTGTAAACGCTCATCTAATGCTAGAACTTGTTGAAGTTTTTCGAAATCTGAATCTGATGTACCAGTTGATACAAAGATATGGTCAAAGATTTCAGGGTTTGCTTCTAGGAACTCTTTCCATTCGGCAACAGTATAATGCTTATGTACAGCTGTTAGCATTTTGTGTGCAGCAAGTTCTTTTGCCGCTTCAAATGTGCCTACAGTATCCATGTTTGCAGCAATAACTGGTACACCTGTCCAAGTGTACTTGCTGTTAGGGAAAGTGAATGTACGCTCTAAGCTTACTTGTGAACGACTCTTTAGAGTTGAACGTTTTGGGCGGAAAAGTACATCTTTAAAACCTAGCTTCAATTCTTGTTCTATACGCATGACATCTATCTTCTGTTTGTTCGCACAGGCTCTTATTCTTGTGTCGCAATATATCGCAGGCGCAAGGAAAACCCTAATTGAATGGGTTCATGGATGGTACTGTGCAAAAAATTATAAGGATTTTAGTTTAAGCGGTACAAGCGAATCGTGTGTGCGAGGAAGTCGCGTTTCATCAACGCGCCTATACGGATAGATATTAGTCCAAGGCTTGATATCTTGTAAAGACTTTATTTTAGCTAGTCTAGGCAAGGGGGATAATTTCTTGACCTGAAAGTCAGTATTTATGCGGCTCTAGACGGTGTTTAGCCATTTTAAAATAATTTTTCAGCAGTGAAAATACCAGTCGAAAACAAAAAAAGGCCAAAACGCCCACTGCTTTACAATGCTTAGCGTGGGTGTTTTGACCAGATACTTATCATTAATAACTAGCCGCGACAGACTAGGGGATTAAACTAATAGCGGTACTTGTTCTTATCTCTAGCACTATATTGATATTCTATAGTAGTGAGAATAAGTTCTTTACATCGCTTAGATCTGGAATTAATTCCATTTCGCTACCGATGTTGTGTTGCTTAGCAAGTTTGTAGACCAAACGTAATACTGAGTAATCTTCTAATGCGAAGCCTACTGAGTCATACAAGATAGTACCGTCTGTTGCGACGTTCAGCGTTGTTTCGCCTTTCACTATTTCGTGGAGTTCGGTACAGGTAAAGTCAGCACCGAGTTGTTGGATCTCACCTTCAACACGAGATTGTGGTAGGAATTCAACCACAATCGTTGCGCTTTCTACTAATTCTTTTTCAATTTCAGTTTTACCAGGGCAATCACCGCCAAGACCGTTAATGAATACGTCTTTGCTGATCATGTCTTTGGTTAATACGGTTTGGTATTTCTTGTCTGCGGTACATGTCGTAATAAGGTCTGCACCTTGAACCGCTTCTCTTGCGTCTTTACATGGCGTTAAACGAATATCAAAACGCGCCATGTTTTGTTCAAATTTACGCATTGCTGCAGGATCAGTATCAAAGAAACGCACTTCTTTTAAATCAAAGATGAACGAGTAAGCCAGGAATTGGAATTCACTTTGTGCGCCAGTCCCAATCAGTGCCAATACTTCAGAATCTTTCTTGGCTAAATGTCTTGCCGCCATTGCTGATGTAGCCGCAGTACGGAAACCAGTAAGCAATGTCATTTCTGAAAACATCAGCGGTTCGCCAGTCTCGGTTAACGATAATTGGCCTGTTGCCATTACTGTCATTTTGTTTTGTGCTGGATTTTTTGGGTGGCCATTTACGTATTTGAACGAGTACATTTCTGCATTCGAAATCGGCATTAATTCGATAACACCATCTTGAACATGGTTAGCAACACGTGGACTTTTATCAAAGTCATGCCAGTTTTTATAATCTTCCATTAACGTGTCATCAAGCTGGGCAAAAAAGTCTTGGTAGCCAACTTTCTCGATTATCGCTTTAATATCTTTTATCTCTAAAACAATCATGGTGATCCTTGTTAAATTCTATCTAAGGTAAAAGAGAAAAATCGAATTTTTCCATTACCATCATGATTATAAAAATCAATGAGTGGTTTATCTAATACGTTTAATTGTGAGATACACGGCTGTTCTGTGCATCGGTTCAAATGTTATATGTAGCGGTTTAAGCTTATTAAATTGCCAGCATCACGCCCTCGGGGTATGATTAATTTTCGTCTAATAGACTCACCTTATACTTAAATACGGATTAAATACCTGCCTATGCCAGCCAAAGGAACAAAAGGTAAAAACCGTAAACAAGAGTTAATCAATGCCACACTAGATTGCATTGCTAACGAAGGTTTACAAAAAACCACAGTACGTAATGTGGCTGAATATGCCAATGTCACTAACGGCCTGATCCGTTTTTACTTTTCCGGTAAAGACGAGATGCTACGCGCGGCGTATTCGGCATTACTCGAGATCATGTACGTTAACGCCCGTGTCGAAATTAACGACCAAGACGTGTGCGCCAAGACCCGATTACAGCACTTTATTCAAGCGACGCTATCTGCGCCAATTGTGTCACCACGTACCGTATTGTTATGGGCTAATTTCTTGCCGATGACCTACATCGATCCAGAAATGGCAGCCATTCGTACTAATGAATATGCTAAAACAACGAAGATATTAGCGCCGTTGATTAGTGCCGCATTAGCCACCGATAACATCACAGTTAATCATCATGAATGTGAAATCCTAGCGATTAAAATCAATGCTTTGATTGATGGTTTATGGCTAGAGGGCAGCATGGCTGCGTACAAATTCAAAGATAATGAACTGGTCAATATCGGTATCGACAGTGCATCGGCAATCTTGTCTATTAAGTTAGAGAATATTTAATTTATCTCTAAAACAACAGCACTGTCAGGTTAATACTTAGTGACGTTCTAGTGGGAACGTCATGCAGTGTGGACCACCGCCAGTTTTCAAAATTTCCGTCGAATGTAACTCAAATACTGTGAAACCACGCTCACGTAATTGCGCATTTACTTCTGTATTGGCGCTTAACGAGATAATACGTTTGTTACCTAATGCTTGTAGGTTACAGAAGTGCTTAAATACGCCAGCTTCTTCAATCTTAATTAGATCGTAACCCGCTTCATCAAGGTAAGCTTGGAATTCTGGTGGTAAACCGTCGTAATAAGTCACGGCGGTTTTCTCACCAACAATATTAAAGATCATATCAAGGTGCAGGTATTCTGGTTTAGAGTTAACCGAAATGATGGTATAACCCAATGGTTCAAGCTGTTCACGAATGCTTTGAATGCCTTTTTCATCTGAACGTTGCAGCGTACCTATGGCTAAAGTTTTTTCATCAAGCTGCCAGAAGTCTCCGCCTTCGAGTATACCTTCATGGCAAGTGGCAATGATTGGCACCCCTAATTCTGCTAGTTTTTCAGCATAAAGTAGGCTTTCTGCGTGACGGATCTCTTCTTTAAAGCGGCCAAGTACATAGCCTTCTTTGATGTTAAAACCAAAATCACGGGCGAATACTTGACTCGATAAATGCTCTGTCGGCGTTAGCACTTCGACATTAATACCATTTTTCTCGTAAATATCAATCAGCTGTTGATGTTCGCTTAAGCATTTTTGTTGATCAATCTGCTCGCCTTTCTCTAACCAATCTTCAGCAATTTTATTAATTGGTGATAAATTTAAGTACGTAGGAGAGCAAAGTAATACTTGCTTCAATTCACCTGTCGCTGATGTTACATAACTGGTTTCCATAACCTTTTCCTTTTCCATAAGTCATATCTTTTAAATTAAATTATTGAATCTGTATAACTTAATCGCATCATTGCTGCGATTAAGTTACGTTCGTGCGCTTAAGTGGATCCCTGCGATCATGCAGCGGATCGAACCACCGGCTAATTCGATAGTCGGTACGCTAAAACCTAAAATTGTTGAATGTCGTTCGATACGCTCAACTTGATCGGCTGTTAACGCGTCTTTAGCACGTTGTGACATAACTAGGTGGCTGTTGCCATTGCCGGTCAATTCGATTGCGTTACCAGCAAAGTTATCTATTTGCTCGAAACTCAGTTCAATCACTTCGATATCTGATTCCTCTAAGCGTTGACGAACCGCCGCGCGACGCGCTTCATTGGGGATCATGTCCAAGCAAATAAGCGCGTATCTAGAGGCTACACACATCATTACATTGGTGTGATAAATGGCAGTGCCTGTTGCATCGGCTGTTTCGAACGCCATTGGTTCATACTGAAAGATGGCGCAGAAGCGTTCTAGGATCACTTCGTTAGAACGGTTTGATTTAGCGGTATAAGCGATACGGTTGACGTTATCTAATACCATCGCGCCAGTGCCTTCAAGAAACAGGTTATCCCATTCTAAACCTGAGAAGTCGATAACATCTTGCACCCGATAATGCGCTTTTAACATTTCAATAATGTCACTGCGGCGTTCGCGTCGGCGGTTTTGTGAAAACATTGGGTACAAAGCAACGTGGCCGCCACTGTGGGTAGAGAACCAGTTGTTTGGGAATACTGAATCGGGTGTCTCACGATCACCAAAATCATCGAATACGTGGACATTAATACCGTGTTCGTTTAATCCTGCGACCACGATATCAAATTCATTTTTTGCTTGCAGTGATATGCCGCTACGATCTAACTCAAGTGAGTCTTGCTCATCGAGGCCGGTTTTTTGAAAAGCATTATCAACTGCAGTTTCTGGATTCGAGAAAAATTTCCACGGTCGAACCATTACAACTGAATTTGGCGCTTGGATTAAAGCCATACAACTTCCTTTTTTGAACCATGTCTAACAAACATGGCATTAACAAACATGTCATGAACAACTTGCCATTGAAAAATAGGCGCTTTGCAAAACTATGCAACTGCATAAACAATATGCCAGAGATTGATTAAAGTCAATTAATGGGTGGGTTGGGGAGCTTTTTAAAAAGGGGTAGAAAATAGCGTTATTGCTATTTCAAATGTTTTAATTGCTTGTAAATAATGGCTTTTACCAGTTGTTAATAAATTATAATATTTGTTACGGAATGTGATGAGGTTATCGGTTTTTTATATCGTAGGACAGGGTTAAGCTAGGTGGTTGTGAGGTGTTAACGGCTATTTTTGTGGTTTAAAATGGCTGTTTACTGGCTGTAAGTAGACTAAAAGATAGATGAAAAGTGGCTTGAAGCGAAATGTTTCAAGCCATTTATACAATAAAACAGAGGTATATTTGGCTATTTATTTAGCTAATAGTTTAATCAGTGTTTGCTCATATATTTCAGCTAATTGCTCAATGTCTGAGATCTTCACACATTCATTTACTTTGTGAATAGTTGCATTCACAGGACCTAATTCTACCACCTGTGCGCCAGTCGGTGCGATGAAACGACCATCCGATGTACCACCTGATGTAGACAGTTCAGTGGCATAACCACACACACTTTCAATCGAATCGGTGATCGTGTTTAGCAAGTTACCCGGTTCGGTTAAGAAAGGTTGGCCACTGTGGATCCAACTGATCTCATAGTTTAAACCGTGTTTGTTAAAGATGTTTTCAATGCGGTATTTGATTAAATCAGCTGTGATCTCGGTAGAGTAACGTAAGTTAAACTGACAGGTTGCGTCGCCAGGTACTATGTTACTTGCACCTGCGCCACTGCGAATATCTGTGATCTGTAACGTGGTCGCAGGGAAGTAATCATTACCTTGATCCCATACTGCTTGGCTTAGTTCAGACAGTGCTGGCGCCAGTTTGTGAATTGGGTTTTCTGCCAAATGCGGGTAAGCAACATGACCTTGGATCCCTTTAACTACTATATCACCGGTTAGTGAACCACGACGACCGTTCTTGACGATGTCACCTACTTTGTTGGTACTTGATGGTTCACCGACAATACACCAGTCGATTTTTTCGTTACGGGCTTCTAAGGTATCAATTACTCGGGTTGTACCATTGATGAACGGGCCTTCTTCGTCACTAGTGATCAGTAGCGCTACTGAACCTTGGTGATCGGGATGGGCTTTAACGAAGTTTTCAACCGCCACTAAAAAAGAGGCGATAGAACCTTTCATGTCTGCTGCGCCACGGGCGTGTAAGTAACCATCAATTACCGTTGGTACAAATGGGTCTGTATGCCAATCTTCAATTTTACCTACGGGTACCACGTCGGTATGCCCAGCAAAACAAAATACCGGTGCTGTGGTACCACGACGAGCCCAAAGGTTAGTGGTATCTTCAAATACCATTGTTTCGATGGTAAAACCTAATTCTTCAAGACGAGTGATCATCATTTGCTGACATCCGGCATCTTCGGGGGTCACTGATTTACGGCTAAGTAGGTCTTTAGCAAGTTGTAGTACTAAACTGTCTGACATGAGTAATTCCTTTTTACAGCATATTGTTAGCACCGACTTACGCGGTAAGCCAATGCTATAAGTATTTGGTGTCTGGTTAACGGCTATTTACTTTACTTTTTATTCCGTATTATTTACTTAGAAAAAAGAGCCGCATAAGTGTCGGCTTTAAAGCCTAAGGTTAGTTGACCATCAACATCAAGAATCGGACGTTTGATCATGGCTGGTTGTTCGATTAACAATTCAATCGCAGACGCTTCTGTCAGCCCTGCTTTTTGTTCATCGCTTAATTGACGGTACGTAGTACCACGTTTATTCAACACTTGTTCCCAACCCAGTGTTTCACACCAAGTGATCAGTTGTGCTTTATCTAAACCATTAACGCGGTGATCGTGAAATGTGAATTCAAGTTCGTTTGCTTCTAACCATTTTTTGGCTTTTTTAATGGTGTCGCAATCTTTAATGCCATACATCACAGTCGTCATGTTAATTCCTATTTGCTTTAGTTTTTTCTGTAAACGTTATACTGCCCAGTATATACCGAAGTTACTTCAAGATGCTATATCAGAGACAAGCAAGGATATTGGCATAAGGCACAATATGAAGTCTTGAATATCCTCTCCTTTCGGTTTGCTGATTGTGCATCTTGAAGTAGCTCGGGTATAATTAAGTTATCTTATTCAAGCTATTGATGATTTAACATCGTAGCTGATGCTGTTGCTGTTGGAGAAATGACAAAGTGAAAATGATTTCCGGTCTTAAAGACATTATTAACGAGTTTGATACCTTTATCTTGGATCAGTGGGGCGTGTTACACAATGGCGGTGATGCGTTTCCAAATGCGGTTGCCACATTAGAATTGTTAAAACAGCATGACAAAAAAGTGGTGATCTTATCGAACAGTGGTAATACCCACAATTTCTCATATCAGCGTTTGACCGATTCTGGTATTCGTCGCGATCTGTATATCGATGTACTGACATCGGGCGATCACATGCGCCACAATTTTCAGCAAGGTAAATTTGCAGATCTGGGGACCAATGCCTTGGTATTTGGTTGGGACGATGGGGTGCTAAGTTCTGTGCTTGAAGACTGCGGCTTAACCAGTGTTGATATTGACGATGCATCGCTTATCCTGTGTTACGGTGTCGGTCGTGCTGCTGTCGAGGATTATCAAGCAGAGCTGAAGGTAGCTTATGACCGTGGTTTAGAAATGGTCGTGAGTAATCCCGATCTTGTGGCTATGAGTCCTGATGGTGGCTTAAAGCTGTGTCCAGGTTCAGTTGCTAATGCCTATGCTGCAATGGGTGGTAAGGTGCATTGGCACGGTAAACCACAGGCGGAAGTCTATGCCATGTGTCATACCTTATTAGGCGGCTGGGATAATGCCATTGCCGTTGGTGATAGTTTAGAGCATGACATCCGCGGTGCGAATACAGCCGGTATTGCTAGTTTATTTTTAACTACGGGAATTCATGCCGACGAACTGACTGCGAAAATGGCCAATAAAGACGATATGATCAGTGAGTCTGTGGTTGCTGATTTAAGCCGTGAGTTTGAGGTGATGCCAAGCCATTATATTGATTGGTTTCAAGTCGATTAATTGATGTTTATGGTTTGAATATTTAAGTTTCCGCAGGTAACCTTTTATTATTGTTCAGCCTATACCTTAATAGGTCAATAGTTAATGAAAGGACACACAGATGGAACTGGATGTAAGGCAAACCGTGATTGTGGCGATTTTGGTGCTGTTTATAGGTAAATACCTGACACGCAAAGTCGCTTTGTTACAAGAGTATAATATCCCCGAGCCTGTTTCTGGCGGTTTAATCGCATCCATTGTCTTTGCTATTCTCTACGGCGTATTTGATATCGAGTTGCTGTTTTCATTAGCGGTGCGCGATACCTTACTAATTGTTTTCTTTACCATTATTGGCTTGTCCTCACGATTTTCGACCCTGCTCAAAGGCGGTAAACCGTTAATCATCTTGCTGGTTATCGCGGTCATTTATCTATTCTTACAAAACTTCACTGGTTTAACGGTGGCGCAGTTTACCCAGCAGTTACCGGAAGTGGGCATTATTGGTGGTTCAGTTTCTCTCAGTGGTGGCCATGGTACAGCGATCGCATGGGCCCCGTTATTTGTAGAAAAATACAATATCAGCAATGCCATGGAGATTGGCATTGCTTGCGCGACATTTGGGTTAATTCTTGGTGGTGTGATTGGTGGTCCGATTGCCAAATACTTAATTAGTCATTATAAGCTAGAACCCAGTAAAGAACCTCGATTGACCGTTGGCACCTTACATAAAGTTAAGAAAAAACCGAACGATACCGCAGAGCCAGTGCAAAAAAGAGCACCGATAGATTATCACCACATGCTCAACTCTATTTTAATTATCAGTGTCAGCATTGGTTTCGGTTTAGGCTTGAATTTACTTGCGGTGGAAGCCGGCTTACACCTGCCGGAGTTTGTGACCTGCTTATTTGCCGGCATTCTTGTGATTAACGTCGGCCCGCTGCTCATACCAAAGCTGACTTGGCCTGAACGCAGCCGTTCATTAGCTTTGATTTCTGATTTGAGCTTAGGTTTGTTCTTAGCTATGTCATTAATGAGTTTGCAACTGTGGACGTTGGGTGGGCTAGGGGGACCGATTTTAGTCATGCTAACCGCACAAGTGTTGATCATCACTGGTTTTGTTATCTTTGTGGTCTTTCCGTTGATGGGTAAAGATTATGATGCGGCGGTGATGTCGGCGGGTTATGCAGGGTTGGCGTTAGGGGCTACTCCGACAGCTATTGCTAATATGACGGCGGTAACCGAGAAGTTTGGAGCCTCGGCAAAAGCCTTTGTGGTCGTGCCGCTGGTGGGGGCATTCTTTATTGATATTGCCAATGCACTGATCATCCAATTCTTGTTGGATATTTTTGCGTCGTAATTTCTATTAAAAAGACATTAACAACAAGAGCCGTAACGAAAAGGGCATGCCATTGCTGGTATGCCCTCATTTTATATAGGCCGTTTAGCCTACGCCTGTCGCGGTATTATGCTGTTGCAGAGAGTGGCTCTCGCCATTACCTATATCCCACTCTGCTAATGGTTTAGGGCGTGAGTAGTAAAAACCTTGTGCATAACGACAGCCTAATTGCTTTAGATGGGCGGCTTGTTCAGCGGTTTCCACACCTTCAGCGACAATCTCAGTATTGAATGTACTGGTCATGGTAATGATGGCTGCGATGATGGCCGCGTGGTTATCACTGTCGAGCATTTGACTGACAAAAGAGCGATCAATCTTTAACGCATCAAACTGTAATTGCGTCAGGTAAGCAAGGGATGAATAACCGGTACCAAAATCATCGATGGCAATATGTATGCCTAAATCACGCAATTGGCCAAGGAGCTGGTTTGTTAATAAGGGTTGGCTGACTAAACGTGACTCGGTGATTTCGAGCGTGAGGTTCGCCGCGGGTAATTGGGTTATCCTCAGAATGTCTTTGACCGTCGATACATAACTTGGGTGTAGTAATTCCCGCACTGACATATTAACGTGCAGTGAGAAGCTAGCAGGCCAGTGACCGGAGTCTATTTGTAACTTAGTATCAGCACAAGCTTGCAATAATATCTGTTTACCAATATCGACAATCATGCCAGTGTCTTCTGCTAGGGGGATGAAGTCTAGCGGTGATACTAGACCTCGAATTGGGCTGTGCCATCGAACTAAGGCTTCGGCCCCTGCGATGGTATCCTTGGTTAAATCTATGACAGGCTGATAGTAAACGGAAAATTCATTATTGACGATCGCCCGTTGTAAATCGGCCGTTAAGCGGGTTTGTTCTTGCGAGGCACTCATCATGTAATCTTGATAGTGACAGCATTGTGCTTGTTCTTGCTTCATTACATAGGTTAACGCGAGGCTTGAATTGCGTAACCATGCATCCATATCAATGTCGTCAAACTTACCGCTCATGATCCCGGCGTTAGCACCGACTAATACCTCGGTACCATTGATAATAAAGGGGCGATTAAAATCGGTTAATAATATTTGTGCAAATGCATGGCTGTGTTCAAGGTCTTTAAAGCGTGGCGAAAATACCGCAAAGGTATCTTTATCAATCCGGCTAATAGTTACGTCATTAGCGACGTTGCTTTGTAAACGTGAGGCGATAGCAACCAGTAGCAGATCACTTTTGTTTTGACCTAAACTATTATTGGTATGACGAAATGAACGTAGCCCTAATAAAACCAGTATGCCGTGAGTTTGAGAGACGGGATGATTCAATTGTTCCACAAAACCATCGCGACTTAATAAACCTGTTAGAGAGTCAAATAATAGTTGTTTACGTAACGTGGTAAATGAAGTTTCTAACCGCGATGACATAGATTTAAATGCTGAAATAAGTTGGCTAGTTTCATGTAACTTGATGTTTTCTTTGATGGTTACATCCCAGTTATTATGGTCTATTTGCTGTGATACGGCAGCAAGATCTATAATCGGCTGAGTGATCACCCGCAGTAAATACAAACCCATTAATAAGCCAAATATGGCGAGTATTAGTGCAGCAACAACACCTAGACGTTGTTGACTCGGTAGCTTACCTAACAATACGTCTTCTGGTAATGTCACCACAATAAACCATTGCAAATTGTTATTGTTATACGCGCTGACTCGGCTAAAGTAACGTACACCTTTATGGCTGAATTCAAATGTCGCAGCACGCTCTCGAGTTTGTAATTGCTGCTCAATAACTTGCGCCGCACTCATCGCAATAATTGTGCTTTCGCTATTCACGGCCAATATATTGTTATTGTCAGGGTCAATTAATGGCGCCTGTAAAGAGTTGGCGATTAAAACGCCTTCGGCATTGGTGATATAAGTTAAACCACCGAACTCACTGCTTTCTGGTTTAATAAATTGCGACAGCTGCAGTAAATCGATATCTGCTGCGACAACACCTAATAATGTATTATCGCGGATCACAGGGGCTGCACTTGAAATAGCGAAGGTTCTTTCAGCATCAACGTTACTGTACATGTTTGCCCAACCGGCCATTTTAGTTTTAGCAAAAGGCGCATACCAAGGCCGAGTTGTTGGGTTGAAGTTAACAACACTCTGAGCAACAGCGCTATTACTGCTCGCGCCGCTGTAAAATTCGAGAATATGGTTAGTATGTTCATTTTTCAACATCAAGATGACACTGTTGTCATTACTACGACGAAAACCGACGTAATCTTGCTGCTCATTACCAAATGCGACGTTACTGATTTGTTGCTGCGAGCTATAAATCTCTGTCATAGAGGCATGAAGGTAGCTTTCAACTTGACTTAAATCAGTTGCTTGATCGAGATGATTACGCTGAATGCTATCGGCGATCGTTAAGGTGGTATTAAAAGGCTGTTCTAAAAAACGGTCGAGGTTGCTGCTGATATTTTCTGAATGGGAACTGAGTAATTTGCTACTGATCTCATCAAGCATTCGCTCGTAATTACTATTTTGGATAAAAGTGAGTACGGCCACAGTAAGTAAAAGCAGTAACGTAAAAGGCAGCATAACGGCTTTACGAAGAGTTTGAGGTTTGAATTTTTTCATTACTGTGATCTTAGATAATTACATGGCTGGATGACGGCATCATGTTTACTTATATTTTTTATTTATGCAATACTTCAAATTAGAGTTAAATCACAAGCATTGAATATATATCTGACGTAATGCTTTAAATTAGCCACTTAAGAGGTACTTACTGCTCACGGTGGTATAAAGAACTTTATATATATATTGTTGGGGTTTTATTTTACCAAAAGTTGAAGCTACCACATAAATACATTGGCGGCTTCAATGTTGATGTGAGCAGGTTGAACATATTAATAGCGATTTCTTAAACTGGGTATGTCGGTATTATATTGCACAAACTCAACTTCGTATCCACTTGGGTCGAGGAAGTAAATATTTTGGCGATATTCATCGTCCATGCCATCTTTGGCAATGCTAAAACCAGCCTCGGTTAAACGCGTAATTACACCGGCAATATCATCGGTGACATAGGCGAAGTGAGCTAGCCCTACTTGGTGCCCCGCCAAGTCGCGGTTTTCTCCGACGCCATTATCACCAAATGCCAAGTACTGGTAGTCATCGCCAAAATGGATCCAGTTTCTTGGTTTGCCTGACCACTCGCCTTTATCACCACCACGAATTGACCAGTGGGGAAATGCAGCGCGATAAAACGTGAGTGTTTCTTCGATGTCCCGTACAATTAAATTAACATGCTCTAGATGTATCATAATGATGTCCTTCTATTATGTGTTTTTAAAATATGTGTCTACATGGCGTTACTGTACTTGTCTTGCTGAGCATAAGGTTGTTGTTGCTGCACCTGACGAACTTGACCTAATGCTTGGCTGTATTGATACAAAGTATGCAAGCTGTAACCAATACGATGTCGAATGCTCTGGTCGCGTTCGCTGCTCGGCACATCATCTGTGCCTGTAGTTAATACATCACCGACATTACGAATGATTAAGTGATCTGGTATTGCTACTAGCTTATTATTTTTACAGCCATTCATTCTTAATTCTGCTATTGGATTAGCCCCACTAACACCGCCGACGACAGAGACTAACAGTGCGGGTTTATGCGCAGTGTCATCAGGTGCGCACATCATCAAAAAGTTCTTTAATATTGGTGTTGCCATACCTTGCCACTCAGGGGTGATAAGCACGAACGCATCGGCTTTAACCAGCGCTTCGCTAATGAGTGGCCAATCGCAGCCAGGTGCAGATTTACTTTTGTCATCGCCATCCCAAAAGGGTAGTTGGTATTTACACAGTTCGATATGTTGAACGGTTTTATATTGGCCTGCTGCACTGGCGATGTACGCCGCAACTTTTGCACTTTCTGAATGTTGACGTTGACTGCCACTGACGATAACTAATTTCATCTTTAGTAAATCTTTTTGTTTATTAAGTGTTTAATAAAGTAATATCTTTACTTAAGTTTGTAAAGCCTTAAGCAAAAATAAAGTAAATAAAAAAGTTTACTTAATATGTGTATCG
Organism: Moritella sp.; assembly: GCF_033791185.1. Lineage (GTDB taxonomy): Bacteria > Pseudomonadota > Gammaproteobacteria > Enterobacterales > Moritellaceae > Moritella. The sequence goes on from NZ_JASJHF010000023.1 coordinate 14,436, forward strand.
GTAATAATACAGTGATAAATGTACCTGAAGACATTTGCCCATCGCGTATATAAGAGCGGCCGTCATTGGGGGTTAGAATAGTTGGAGTGAATATGAAAGAAAAAACCAGTGAGAAAATTCTCAGCTTATTAAAGGTCGAAGGGGCATTAACCGCCAAGGTGCTTGCGAGTGAATTAGGGTTAACGACCATGGGTGTACGCCAACATTTACAAGCATTAGCTGATGATGGCGATATTAGTTTTGAAGATAAGAAAGCGGTGCGTGGACGACCAACGCGTTATTGGTCGTTAACGGCGCAGAGTAATAGCCATTTTTCCGATCGTCATGAAGAGTTGACCGTACAGCTTATTGATTCAGTGCAAGTGATATTTGGCGATACCGGGCTTGAGCAACTTATTGCGCACCGAGAGCAGGCATCGTTTGTACTGTATAGCGACAGACTGGCTGGTCAATCTGATTTACTGGGTAAGCTTGAAGCGCTGGCTGAATTACGCAACGAAGAAGGTTACATGGCAACTGTTATTATCGGTAACGATATCGGTGTTATCAAAGACGATAGCGACATTATTAAAGATAATTGCAAGGTTTTTGACGACAATTCTGACATGGTTAACGGCGGTAATATTTATTGGCTGATGGAAAATCATTGCCCGATTTGTGCTGCTGCATCGAAATGCCTTAATTTTTGCCGTTCTGAATTGAATTTATTCCAAAGCTTGTTAGCGGGAATGGCGACTGTTGAACGCGAAGAACATATTGTCGAAGGGGCAAGGCGTTGCGCATACAAAGTGACAGCGACTGAATAGAGCGTATTTACGGTAATAAAAAAGCCCACATTAAGATGATTAATGTGGGCTTTTTCATCGTAGGATTAACAGATTAGATGCTTTTAGCTTCTGCGTCTGTTAGGTAACGCCATTCACCTAATTCCAGTGTTGGGTCTAATACGATCTCACCGATTTGTTCGCGGTGTAAACCTACCACGGCGTTGCCTTGGCTGGCAAACATACGTTTAACCTGGTGGTATTTACCTTCTTGGATAGTAAGCAATACTTCTTTGTCGCTTAAGATCTCAAGTTTTGCAGGTAGACAAGGTTTGTCTTCACTACGCAGTTGAATACCGGCTTCAAAATCAGCAACAGCAGAAGGCGCAATCGCTTCTGCAAGCTGTACACGGTAACGTTTGTTACATGCACGCTTAGGTGATGTAACGCGGTGTGACCATTTACCGTCATCTGAGATTAATACTAAACCAGTAGTATCAACATCAAGGCGACCTGCGATGTGTAATTCTTCACGCTTGTCTGCTTCGATAAGCCCGATCACTGATGGGTACTCTTCATCTACTGTTGAACAAATCATATCTACTGGTTTATGCATCATGATATAACGCGGCGGGCGTTGGCTTAATGATTGACCACCAAACCAAACATCCATGTTTGCCGTTACTTTATGGTCTGCTTTACGTACCACCTTGCCATCAATTTTCAGGTTGCCACGTGCAATCTCACGCTTGGCAAGAGTTCGGGTCAGGTTAGTACTTTGGCAAATAAACTTATCTAAACGCATTGTGTTCAACTTTTATCATGGTGTTATAGGAATATATCCAAACTGAGTCGATAGCCCGTTTGGATAAGTGGGCTGATTATCTGCCTTTTTTGCTATAAGAGCAAAGTATAGTGAACAATATCGCTATTTAACTGTTCACTATACTTGATTACCAGCTAATACACTGCGTCAATATAAGCTGAAATGTTAAGCTAAGCTACGATATAAACTGCTGGCAATCAGCCACATGATGCTACCAACAAGGAGATCGATAGTCCGCTGTACTTGGGGTTGGTTGAGCCAGTTAGAAAACTTAGCAGCACTAAAAGCCAATCCATAAAACCATAATATCGACGCTAAGATAGTGCCGCCAGCAAAAGCCAACCGACTATCGCCACTAAACTGATTACCAACACTGCCTAAAACAACCACGGTATCTAAATATACATGGGGGTTAAGTAAGGTAACTGCGAGCGTTGCCACTACCACCATTTTTCGTGATTTAACGCCACCATCTAGTTCAGCTTTGGCGTATTGATATTGCCATGCGCTGTGAAATGACATCGCCCCATAGCTGGTTAAAAAAATAATCCCCCCCCAAGTAATAATTTGTAGTAAGTCAGGGTTTAAGGCTAATAAACTGCCCGCGCCAAAGACACCTGCACTAATCAGTAAACCATCACATAGGATACAAATACTGGCGGTTAGAAAGTGGTGATTACGCTTAATACCTTGATTTAAAATATACGCGTTTTGCGCGCCGATGGGGATGATCATACTGCCACCAAGCAGTAGCCCTTGAATTGTTGCTGTTAGCATAATGAACCTCGATAAAATAGGTTGTAGAGATTACAAAAAACTAACTCATAAGTATAATTAATAGTTGTTATATGTGATAAGTTAACCTTATGAGTAACTAAGGTTAGTCGGCATACAGTGACAATAAAGAGGGTGAACGTGGATTATAAATTATTGCATGCATTGCAAGTGGTGATTGAGCAGCAAAGCTTTGAACGTGCGGCAGCAGTATTGTGTATTTCTCAACCTGCGGTATCACAACGCATCAAGTTGTTGGAAGAGTATGTATCACTGCCGGTACTAATCCGCAGTAAACCGCTGGTGGCAACAGATATTGGCCAGCGTTTGTTAACACACTATAAGCAGGTACAGCACTTGGAAGCGGAGCTGTTACCGAGTATCAGTGCAACCTCGATTGGCAAGTCGGTGGTGATGGCGATTGCGGTGAATGCCGACAGTTTAGCTACCTGGTTTATTCCGGCTTTGGCACCCTTATTAAAACAATACCCCATTGAACTTAATCTACATATTATGGATGAGGCAAGAACATTGGAGAAGGTAAAAGCGGGTGAGACATTTGGTGCACTGAGTTTACAAAGCAAGTCTTTGCCTGGTTGTGAAGCAACGTTATTGGGTGAGCTGCATTATGCGTTGGTGGCAACGCCCAGCTTTGTGCAACAGTATTTAGCGCAAGGGATCACGCAACAAGCTTTACGCAAAGCGCCTGCTGTATCTTTCGATCATAAAGATGATATGCACATTAAGTTTATTCAGCAGCACTTCGATTTAGCTGGTGGTAGTTACCCTTGTCATATCGTGCGTTCATCAGAAGCCTTCGTCGCGATGGCCAATGCCGGAGTAGCATATTGTTTGATTCCCGAATTACAAATTCAAGATGAACTGGCTGCTGGCAGCTTGGTTAAATTAACAGAGACGCAATTAACAATACCGCTCTATTGGCATCGTTGGATCTTGTTAAAAGGCTTATATAAGCAAGTATCAGAGCAGATTATCACGGCAGCTAAACATACAATATCGTAATGCGCTAAGTTAGTCAGCGCATTAACCACGACTAAATACTTCGGTAGTAGTATGAATAATGGCACTGATTAGGTTTATTACGGTCTGAATTAGATCTTGGCTGCTTTGTCCGGTGGCGTAGCTATATAAGACGACCAAGGCTAAAAAAATAAAAAAAGGAGAAATAACTTTTATAAACAGATCTAGCATAAGGTAGCTCTCATAAAATAAATAAATAAATCCAGCCTGATACTTCAACGCCTGTAAGCTAACAGTATAATTGAGATTCAAATATTCGCCTCTTTTATGCTGAAATAACGTTATTCAAATTGATATAAATTTTAATTTTTATTAAAGTAGGTGTTAATCATAAATGGCAAGGATGGAGCATGATAGTAATGGATGGCGTAAATAACGATAGTAATCAGCAAGAAAAAAAAATGATTGTCGTAGAATTAAATGAACAGATTAAGCGGATGACTGACTATGTTGAACAATATAGCCAGTCAAATACAGCCGCAGTGCATAATAGCTTAAAGGCAACTATGCGTTATCGTGACAGCTTAGTCGCCAGTTTCACTGATTCGTGAGTGATTAACAGCCTGGACCACAATCCATACAGTGCTTAATCATATCTGGACCTAGGTGTAGCTTTGCGTTGAGGTCACGTAATGCTGTTCTAACACCTTCTTCAACCACGGGGTGGTAGAATGGCATATCCAGCATTTCTGATACGGTCATTTTTTGTTGATGTGCCCACGCTAATAAGTGCGCTAAATGTTCTGCATCGGGACCAATCATTTCTGCCCCTAAGAACAGACCTGTTCCGTGTTCAGCATAAACATGTAATAAACCTTTGTTACGTAACATCACACGTGAACGACCCTGGTTTTCGAACGACACACTACCGGTCTCAAAACAACCGCAGTTACCTAAACGCGTCACTATCTGTTTGTATGTTTCACCGACCATGGCAATTTGTGGATCAGTAAATACCGCCGAGATAACTGAGCGGCGCAAACCGGCTCTAATTTGTGGAAAACGACCTGCGTTATCACCAGCAATACGTGCTTGGTCTGCAGCTTCGTGTAACAACGGGAGCTGATTGCTGGCATCACCAGAAATAAAGATACTTTCTACGGATGTTTGCATGGTGTAATAATCCGCAGTTGGTACGCCACGTTCATCTAATTCTAGAGTGGTATTTTGCAGACCAATTTTATCTACATTGGGACGGCGGCCTGTTGCCGCAAGTACGTATTCAACATTCACTGTTTGTAGTGCTTGGTTATCATCTAAGTATTTAATTTCGACATGATCACCTTGGCGTTTCATGCTTTCTACTTTAACGTCGGCATCAAGATAGAACTCTTCATTAAAGGTTTTATTGGCATACGCCATCACGCTAGGGTCTGTTAATGGACCCACTTGGCCGCCTAAGCCGAACATGATCACCTCAACACCGAGACGTTTTAGGGATTGGCCAAGTTCTAAACCGATAACACCAGGGCCAAATACAGCGATTGATTTTGGTAAGTCATCCCAGTTAAAGACATCGTCATTAATAACCAAACGATCACCTAATTCGTTCCATATTGCAGGGTATGCAGGGCGTGAACCGGTCGCAATCACAATACGTTTAGCATTAATTTTGGTGTGGACGCCGACGAGTAAGGTATTATTGTCCCAAAATTTTGCATAGCCTGAAATTTTATCTTGGGCTGGTATTTCATCAACGCCCTCTACAACGAAACCAACGAAACGATCACGTTCACGTTTAATTCTCGCCATCACCTCGACACCGTTAATGATTGTTTCGCCTTGTGGATGGACACCAAAATCAGGTGCTTTTTTGATTTGATGAACACTTTCTGCTGCGGCGATAAGCAGTTTTGATGGCATGCAGCCAACACGGGCACACGTTGTTCCGTATGGACCACCTTCGATTATAACAACACTGTCTGAATGTGCTTTTGCTGCTCGGTATGCACCAAGTCCAGCTGTACCACCACCAATTACTGCTACATCTACATTTATAATGTTCATTATTTAGCCTTGAAAAATGTAAGGCGAAAACGGTTGTCGTTTATCGCGATCATTTTGATAATAAATTTGGGCACGAAAACTGTGCTTCGTGTTGATGCAGCTATTATGCAAAATACAGTGGGATAGGTACAATCGATTGAATCGTGCGTCGCGATAGGTTTAGGCTATAAGTTGGTGTATATCTATGGGGGTAGTTAATTTCATTTGTTAAAATAATTGGTTAAAATTTAAGTTAATCACCTTAAGTGAAATTGATGTATATCACTATGTATCATTATTGTTTATACAAAACTTAAATAAATCGGTATCATTTTCTTTACCATCTTCATATTTGAATTTTACTTCGCGAGTTTACAACTCGCTTTGCTCTTTAATTTAAGCATCAGGAACTGTTATGAAATTTTCAGATATCTCATTTAAGCATAAAATTATTATGTTACTGGCTTTACCTATGCTGGGGTTCTTGTGGTTGAGTTTTTCTTCCCTCTCACAAAGTATCGCAACCAATAAAGAAATGGCTGTTTTAACCCAGTACACCGAGCTTTCTGTTGAGTACAGTGAACTTGTCCATGAATTACAAAAAGAACGCGGTATGACCGCTGGCTTTATTGGTTCTAACGGTACTAAGTTTGCCAGTAAATTACGTAAGCAACGTACTGATACTGATGCCAAGCACGCCAAGCTGATGCGTTTTTTAGAGCAAAACGAAGTGGCAGACAGTGACATAAAACAACTGCAAATGAACATTCAACAAGACTTGTCGATGCTCACGGGTATTCGCAGTAAAGTGGATGCACAGAATATTCAACTTGCCTCGGCGTTAGGTTATTACACTCAGCTCAATGCGAAATTATTAAGTGTGTCAGGCTTGATTGTTGATATCAGTACGGATGCAAGCATTACCGCGGAAACTGTTGCCTATTATAACTTTTTACAAGGTAAAGAGCGTGCCGGAATCGAGCGTGCTGTGATGAGTAATGTATTTTCTAAAGATCATTTCGCGGCGGGTGATTTTGTTAAATTCATTTCGTTAGTCATTGAGCAAGAAACTTATTTTTCAAATTTCAACACCTTTGCTACAGACAGTAATAATCAGTTTTTTGACCAGCAGTTAAATAGTGCAGCGGCTAAAGAAGTGATTAAATTAAGAAACATTGCGGAAACCAAATCAACAGACTTTAATGTCGATGCAGAGTATTGGTTTTCTCAATCAAGTGCGCGTATTGGGCAGTTGAAGACGATCCAGGATGAGCTAGAGTTATCACTATTGAATTTAGTTAATACCAATCGTAATAATGCAATAACAACATTGACGATGGGCATTGTTTTTAGTGTGTTGATTATTGCTATTTCTGCAGTGTTTAGTTTTATTACTGTTCGAGATTTAATTGCGCGCGTAAAAGAGCTAATGGAAGTCATGACCGAAGTGCGTGATAACAATGATTTGACGGTACAAACACAGCTTGCTGGTGAAAGCGAGTTAGGACAAATTGCGAAAGCGCTTAATTTGACGTTATCGCAATTTGCTGGCGCAATGGATAACATTTCCACATCAAGTATTACGCTGGCATCCGCAGCAGAAGAAACCGCGCAAACTTGTGTTTATAGTTCGACAACGTTAGCTGAACAACAAGATGGCATCAGCCTGATTGCGACCGCGATTGAAGAGTTATCGGCAACCGTGAGAGAAGTCGCGCAAAATACCCAGCTGACCGCTGACTCGGCAAGGCAAGTCGACAGCCAAGCCGCCGATGGATACGAAATTGTGCAGCAGTCATCACTGTCAATTGAATCGCTTGCGAGTGAGATAGATAGTTTAGCGCAACGAATTAATCATTTACATGAAAGCAGCAATAACATTACTAGTATGGTTGATGTGATCAAGTCGGTTGCTGATCAAACTAACTTGTTAGCTTTGAATGCGGCGATTGAAGCGGCGCGTGCTGGTGAACAAGGGCGTGGTTTTGCCGTTGTTGCTGATGAAGTTCGCACTCTTGCGAAACGAACTCAGGATTCGACCGCAGAGATTGAAAGCTATATTAGTGCATTGCAAGATGATGTTAATGCAGCCTTTAACGTTATTGAAGTGAGCCAAAGTAAAGCCACTGACGCGGTGAATAAGTCCAAAGGTGTCGCGCAAACATTGCAAGATATTACCAGCGCTGTAAACCACATCTTTGCCATGACAGAGCAAGTCGCCACCGCGATTGAAGAGCAATCTGTCGTTACTCAAGATGTCGCTGAAAACATTGTTAACGTGAAACAAAAATCAATGGAGTCAGCAACCGGTTCAGCGCAAATTGCCATGACAGCAAAAGAGCAGGCACTACTTGCTACGTCATTACAGGATGTAGCCCGAACCTTTAAGATCTAATTTGAGTTGAAAAGTAAGGTAATAAAGAAAGCAAGTTTGCTTTCTTTATTACGACATCGATAAAAGAATTAGGCGATAGCAGTAGGCATATGCTCGTCGTTTATACTCGGAACTATGCTTGGTTCAATACTTTTTCTTTCAAACTCATAAGCTTTGAAACCATAGAAAACATAACCCGCAACAGTCACTAATGCGCCCCAGAAAACAGCTTCCGTTCCTGCTGCATATAAGCCATAGAAGCTATATGTAATGGCAACCATGGTAATGATTAGATTGCGTTTATAAACAGCAGCTGTTACCTGTGCTTTACGCATGATCACAATCAGTCCTGATAACGCTAATATATACGGAACTACGTTAGTAAATACGGCTAAATTAACAACGGCTTCAAACTGTTTACTTAAGTTTGGTGAAATGGTCATGAGTGAAAATACACATTCCGCCGCTGTAATAATCAACATGCCAACTATTGGCGCGTCGTTTTTAGTTACTTTAGAAAAGATTGATGGGAACAGATTTGCATCAGACGCGGCTTTTGATACCTGTGCGATGGTAAATTGCCAGCCCAATAATGAACCGATACAGGCAATAACAGCAAGTACTGTAACTATCATACCAACCGTTGGATTAAACATGTGAGCAAATACTAACCCAAATGGTGAAGTTGATAACGCTAGCTCAGCATTCGGCACGATCCCTTGCATCACACCTGTTGATAAGATGTAAACCACAGCTGCACCAGCAGTACCAAATAGGCAGGCAAGTGGTACATTTTTCTTTGGATTCTCAACTGCATCAGAATTCGCACACGCTGATTCCATTCCTAAGAATGCCCATAATGTCAGTGCTATACTTGATGATACAGCGTTACCCATTGATAGGTTGTGTGGATTCCAAGCCATTTTAAAGGTATCAAAGTCAAACCAGAACCAGCCAATAACACTTAAACCAGCCACAGGAATGATCACCCCCCATACCGTCACGCCCGCTATTTTACCGGTTAGACTTGGGCCACCAAAATTAGCCGCACACGTGATCATTAAAATGGCAATCGTACCAATACAGGTATTGATTGGTGAAGCACTTAACCATGGGATGAATTCAGCGGCGTAACCAACACAAGTTAGCGCAATCGCGACGTTGGCGATGGCCAGTGAAATAAAGTAAGTGTAAGAACACAAGAAAAATGCTGATTTACCATGCGCTTCTTCGGCGTATGCAGACATACCTCCGGAACGTGAGCAGAAGAACCCACATTGGGCAAAGGCATAGGCAATGCACATTGAACCAACAGCGGTAACTGCCCAAGATAACATCGAGATAGCACCAACTTGCGCTAAGTTTGCTGGCAACATGATAATGCCAGAGCCCATCATATTTACTGCGACTAAAATTGTGAGTTGAGTTAAACCCATCTTTTTATTTGAAGACATATAACAACCTTGTAATACGTATTACGAAGAGCAAAAACCTTGAACAGAGTATCTAGGTTTTTGCGAACCAAGGACCCTAATCATTAATTAGGGTCAAAGCAGTGAGTACTATTATTCTTGTACTGCGTAGGTGAAGAACTGAATGCGACCATTAACTTGTTCTTGGTAAACACCTTGTACTTCGTAGTTGAAACCTGCGAAGCGGTTAAAGGATTCTTCAAATGCTAAGAAATAGTCGAGCATAGGTTGAGAGTTGTCATCCCAACGCTCACCTGGAACAACAATACCAATCCCCGGTGGGTAGATGAGGGCTAATGTCGCGGCAATACGGCCTTTAATATCTTTCATGGCGATATAATCAACATTGTTACCGACTAACGCATTATTCGCTTCTTGTGCTGAAATGGCTTGCTCTGGAAAACTTTCTGCGCGGAAGGTTAAACGCTGTAGGTTTTTGATATTCATATCACGATAGAAGTTATGCATTTCATTACAGATCTGTTGAATGGTGTAGTCTCTGTAACGATTTCGATGCGCAGCGTATAAGCTTGGTAGCACTTCAGATAGCGGTGCATTACGATCATATAATTCTTTAAACTTAGCCAGTTTTGCAATTAAGGTATTTAACTTACTTTCGTCTTCAGCTGGTGTCATTAAGAATAAGATACTATTAAGATCGCATTTTTCTGGGATCACTCCGTTTTCACGTAAGAAGTTAGCCACGACAGTTGCTGGAACACCAAAGTCGAGATATTCACCGGTTTCACGGTTGATACCTGCGGTGAGTAACATTAGCTTGTTTGGATCTACCATTGCATAACCGTCTGCGTAACCTTCATACCCGTGCCATTTCGCATTCGGATCAAAGGTCCAACATTGCTGTTCTTGTTTTAATACGTCGGTTGGAACATCTTCCCATGCCACGTTGGTGAGGTCGGCTGTATGTGGTGAGTTTTTAACCGTCACTACATCTGGTACAAACGGGTCAAAGAACCATTGCTCACGTGCTGTTGTACCGAGCTTTTTGTAGTGTTTACCTAACTCACGGATCTTTTTACGAGATTCAATACCCAGTTCGATACAGCTGTCCCATAACATTTCACCGCTCTTACCTTCGTGAATTTTAGCGTTCACATCGAGTGAGGCGAAAATTGGATAAAATGGTGATGTAGATGCATGCAGTAAAAATGACTCATTAAAGCGCTTATGGTTGATATAGCGCTTTTGGCCTTTAATATGCGCATCACGTTTATGGATCTGAGACGCTTGGGAAAAACCAGCCAGTTGTTTATGTACTGATTGTGTCGAGAATATACCCGGCATATCAGGGCCTAAGTTTTCAAGGCGCATTGGACTGTGATCTTTGAATAATGGGTGGAAAGCGTTATAGCCGATCCATGCTTCATCCCAAAGTACGTATTCACAAAGGTGACCAATTTTTTCCATGACTTTTTTAGCGTTATAGACGGTACCGTCATAAGTGGCTAACTCAATGATAGCTAAACGAAATGGACGTTCTTTTTGATAAGCATCTGGGTCGGTAATTTGTGGATTATTTTTGATTTGTTGACGAAGATAATCTTCATCAAATGCTGCCCAATCAATAGCCCCAACCATACCGTGTGCATTACGCGCGGCGGGTAAGTAAATCGGAATGGCGCCGGCTTGGATAAGAGCACCGTGATGATTAGATTTATGGTTGTTACGATCAAATAAGACTAAATCACCTTTTTTTAAGGTCGCATTATTGACTACTTTATTAGATGATGATGTACCATTTAGGACAAAATATGTTTTGTCTGCACCAAAGACTTCAGCGGCATATTGCTGAGCGCGACACGCAGCACCTTCATGAATAAGTAAGTCACCTAAATCAACGTCGGCATTACACAAGTCATTACGAAATATGGTTTCACCAAAATGTTTGAAGAATAAACTACCTGCAGGGGATTTTTTGAAGAATTGACCCCCTTGATGACCAGGGCAGTCAAAAGCGATATTGGCATCGGCGTCATATGACATTAATGCGCCAAAGAAAGGAGGCAGCAAGGTGTCTGCGTAATACTGAAGGCTACTTAGGATCTGTTTAGTATAGTAAGTTGGCGATTGCTCATTTAAGTAGATATAACCTTCTATTTCACCTAAACCTTCGTAACCCACTTCTGCGATAGGGTGTGACTCTGCAATAGCCCAAATCGGAGTCTTACTACCGGATTTACGAATTGCAGCAATCAATGCCGTTGATGCAACAATGTCTTTTTCGTCGACAGATATGATAAAAGCACCAATAGCTGCATCTTTAACAAGATCGCTTCCGCAGTTATTACTAAAACTTAATTCATAGTGTTGCTCGCTAATAGTGGCAAGCAACTCAATAATTTTAGGGTGCTTAGCATCGGCGAAAACACCAATTTTTAAGTATTTATGGTACTCAATAGATATAGTCATAGTTTTACCTTTTATAATAAAGGCATCAAGCAATGGATTGAATGGTCTTCGGCATTGGCTTGACGCTAGATATAAAAAACCATAAGATATCGAGGTCTATAATTTCAGTTATAGACGGATAATGGTTTTTATTTTCAATGTAATGGTTGATTTTTTACTGTTGTCTTGTTTTTTAGCAAGCGGTTAGCATGAATTGGTCTTCGGGCTAACCGCCTTGTTAACTCTCCTTTTTATTTTATTATTCAAATTTTATAGGCGCAAAAGTGTTCTTGCTTACTTGAAGCCAGTTAGAATGGTTGAGTATTGAGCTTATGGCGATAATCGCCAAGAGATTAGTTTGAAGGGTTCTGGCTAAAGTATGTGGCGAAGTTAAAAGAATTCTTGTAAACAGGCATCATGATGTGTCTAACACGTCTTATATGTTTAATTATGCTTAATAGTTTCATGTTACCCCCACCTGTAGTTATTTTATATTTGTTAACTGATTGATTTATCAGTTCATCCTTTCAGTGGTTGCTAGATTATCTAAATCCAAAGTTTAAATTTGTGACTCGTATCACATTTTTCAATTGTTTGGTTTTTGTT
>NZ_JASJHF010000024.1:0-14414 GCF_033791185.1 Moritella sp.
TCTCACTGTCATTATCTTGTATTGTTGTCGCTCAATCAAATCTGAAGTCGTGGGTTGCTTACTTTGTGGACAATGTAATCAACGAAAGAAAGCGGCAGTCGGTCATCATGTTGGCAGTGTTCACAATACCATTGCGAGCAACTGAGCATGGCGTATATTGCGCGACGACTGTCATGAGATAGTTGATTACCAAATTGATGTTCAAACTCATCATGATGAATGCGCAGTAAATCAATAAATGTACTCATGCCAAACTCCAATCTAGTGATAACTTGTCAGTGAGCTGGTTGATAGCGACTGCGGCATTCTTTTGTTTGAGTTGGGTTAATTGCGTATATCTGGCAGTCGTGTTTAACGAGGCATGACCGAGTAATACTTGCAGCGAACGTAAATCCAAGCCGCTTTCCAGTAGATGCGTAGCAAAGCAATGACGTAGCGAATGAGGACTGATAAGTTTATTGATATTACAGTCACGCTGAACTTGTTTGATGGCTTTTTGGATCCCACCTTTGTTCATAGGCGCATTAATACCTCTGCTTAGTCTGGGGAATATTTACCGTGGATGATGCGTCTGCCAGTGGCTGCGAAGTGCATACAGTGTACGTTTTGGCAAAGGAACTAACCTATCTTTACCACCTTTCGCTTAATCTCAGTCCCATGCTGTAAAGCGTGAGAAAAAACACTTGGTAGCGTTGTTTTTTAGTCGCGCTTATCATTTTGCTTATTTGAGCTGGCGTCAAGATATCGGGCAGGCGTTTAACTTGCGGAGGTTTGACGATACTAAGCCATTCCCATTGCTTATCAAGTGTATAGCGGTAGAAAAACTGTAAGTCATTACGGTCTATTTTAACAGTACTCCAAGAGTGAGTTTGGATAAGACTGTTAAAATAATCCTTTAAATCAGCCGTTGTTAATCTATCGGGAGACTTATCAAAGTAAGCCGAAATACGTCGAACCGCACGAGAATAGCCAGCAATAGTCGCAGGTCGTTTACCTTGCAGCCTTAAATTGGTAAGGTGTTGTTCATAAAGAAAATTAAATCGTTGCTGTTGTGAATTATTCATACCGAATGCTCCAATAAGGCACCACCATAATGGTGATGTTATTGGTTAGTATGAACGATGGCTTATTTACTTCGCCGCGCAGCGGCTTCGTTCAACAAGTTAATTAAAAAGGACAAAATACGACTGGCCATTTCGCTTCGCTCTATTTTAGCCAACCAAATTTTGCCTGTTATTAAGGTGTTAGGGGAAATGATGAGCAACATAAAGTTTCGTATCGGTATAACTCTTGTATTAGTTATATTAGTAGCATGCTCATCAAACTCGACAGCATACTCGAAGAAAATATCATCGGATAATAAGCCACTACATCATACGAATAAGGGTTATCAGAACCACCCATTTGTGGAAACTGCCGCACCTAAAGGTTTTTTTTTCTATATGCGAAGAGCATGGGGGTCGTTGTTTGTTCCTGATGTTCCTGATGGACATGAACTAACTGAGTTAGAGTCTCTTCAACTTTTAAACTCAATTTCCAGCGATCGTGTCACTTGGTTGGGGCATGCAAGCTTTTTGATTACAACCTCCGGAGTGACAATTCTGACAGATCCCTTTTTGTCAAAACGCGCCAGCCCTGTTTCATGGGCAGGCCCAAGAAGAATTGTTAATTTACCCATACCTATAAATAAATTACCTTCTATTGATATAGTGATTGTTTCACATAACCATTATGACCACTTAGATGATAAAACAGTTAGAGAATTAAAAAACAAAAATGAGATTAATGTGGTTGTTCCTTTAGGGCTCAAGTCTTTTTTTACCGAGCGGGGGTATAGCAAGGTGACAGAGTTAGATTGGGGGCAGTCAGTATCTGTTGAAGGCATTGAGATTACAGCGGAACCTAATGTTCATGACTCTGCAAGAAGTACCTCAGATCATAATGAAACGCTATGGGCTTCTTGGGTTATTGAAAGCTTCCAAAAACGTATTCTTTTTATTGGCGATACAGGTTACTCAAAAACTATATTCAATTATATTGGTGATAAATATGACTCCTTTGACTTTGCTATTTTACCTATTGGAGCATATGAACCAAGGGAGTTATTGTGGATGTCTCATGTCACTCCCGAGGAAGCTGTCTCCATAGGAATGGATGTTCGCGCAAAAACACTTATTTCTTCTCACTGGGGTACTATTAGCAGTTTGTCGGATGAACCATTGTTTGAACCTCCGATACGCTTTAAGAAGGCGGGACGTGATAGTGGGTTTTCCGACAAAGAACTGTGGATAATGAAAGTTGGTGAAACTAGAACTATCGCGCCAACGCAAAACTAACAAGTCGTTTAAACGGACATCAAGAGTTGGCTATGTTCCGCTCCGCTACACAACTTTAGCCAACTATTGCTGCCCGCTTAAGTGGCGTTAGGCTAAAAATAGAATAATTAGGATAAGGTATTTATATGATTGATTTCAAAAATTCATCAGTATTCAAACTTAAACCCATTGAAGTTTCAGATGCTAGAGATGATTTCCAAAAGTTTCTGATTGATGGTGAAAGTATTCTTGCTGCGTTTAAGACAGTGCGTGACCAAGTGATATTCACAAATAAGCGCGTGATTGCTGCAAATGTACAAGGCATCACAGGTTCAAAGGTTGATTATACGTCACTACCATTTAGTAAAGTTAATGCATTTTCAGTAGAAACATCAGGCACATTTGACTTGGACTGTGAAATCGAATTGTATTTGAGTGAAGTAGGTCGTGTTCGGTTTGAAATTAGAGGTACTTTTGACATTGTTCAATTCAACCGCGTCATTAGTGAGTACGTATTAGCCTAACAAATTGCTTAAGACGGATTCCCAAACGCGTGCCATTTTTCGCTTCGCTCAAGTGTGGCAGACGTTTGCTCACCACTTAGCAAGGCGTTAGGCTTTTTGGAGTGAAAATGGACGGAATATACCACTCAAAAAAGGTATGGAAAGATGATGAAAACAGTGATGTGAAAGCGATAAAGCTTAAATTATATCAAAGAATTAACTGCGCGTTGTTTAATAAATGCCTACCGCCTAAAAGCAAATTCCTATAGCATACTAAATAATTTGGACGTGGTATCGGCTAATTCCAACAAGCGATTTGATCCTTGCAAAGAACGCAAAGCACAAATACTAAGACGTTAGCTCAATTGAGGAATATTCATCTATGAGTTACCTAGCTCAATTTAAAGTTGATGATTTGATATGTGAGAATAGTAAGTTCACGTTCATTCTTGAATCCCCTCACCATCAGGAAGTTAATGATGGCTTTCCTGCCGCCGGTGAAACTGGGAAGTGGATGAGCAAAGTCATGTTCGGTATAGAGACTCCATTAGGCAAGCTGGTATTAGATAAAAGTAACCATATTCCGAAGGTTTCTCTAATAAATTGCTCACGCCTTCCTCTACAGAGTTCTTGTTATAATCCACTAGAATTAACACCTGAATATTCAGACTTTCTTAACATTCAAGAAATTTATGATGATAATATTAATGTGTTAAAACAAAAAATTAAGGAAAAAATTAGAACAAAAATAGGGGACAATCTTTAAGCAGTTTTAGAGGTAGATTCTTAAAACACATCGAGAACTGTAGCAATCCAAAAATAGCTTAGCAGAATAATATTCATTCATTACAGCTGCAATAAGTGGTTAATTTAACTCAACCACTTAACCCAGATTAAGACGCGAGACTTGCCTGTTTGTGCTGTATCGCTTGTTTCAAATACACCCCGATGACAATAAACATCACCCCCAGTACTTTGAGCAGTAATTCACTGCTTGAGTTCGTCGATGAGTCCAACAATAACCCGAAGCCCATTTGACCAGTAATAACCAAAATCATGGTATTCGTTGACCCTAGGCGGCTCATGACAAGACTATTAATTGCCACATAAAAAGCACCGATAAAGCCACCGAGATAAACCAACATGTTGGCACTGGTGGAGAGTTGTGGTGGCTCAAGTAATAACAGCATAACCACTGAAAGGAATAAAAAACCGATAATGTGATTCACATACGAAGCCCTAAACGCGCCGTAATAACTAGCCAGTTGTCCGTTCCATATGCGACTTATTGCGATGCAAAATCCGTTCAGTAACGCGAGTAAAATATAAAACGTCATTTTTAATACCTCTGGGAAATAATTAGAATTGAACCGAACACCACAAATGAAATAGGCAGTAGATCGATAACATTAAATTGCTTTTTTTCTAATCCAAATAACCCCAATGTTTCACACAATATAGAGCAAACCAATTGTCCGATTAATCCTAATGCCAGCGTGCCTGACAGGCCGATAGCGCTGTTGACTGTGATGGATGCCAAGATCACGGTGAATGCGCCAGGTAACCCACCTAAGTAATATAATCTGGGCACAGGTCCTGGTATTTGTGAGCTTGGGTTAGCACGCTTTTTCGTCATATGAAAAAGCCCCAATGCCACTAGACTGCCTAAGCCATGTGCAATCCATGACGCATTGATGGCGGATGTTTCCAGCGACAGCTGGCTGTTGATATTAATCATTAGCGCCAGTAATCCGCCTCCGATAATAGCCAAGATTGAATATCTGTTTATATTTTTCATTTTGTACTCCATTGTTTTGAAGTACTTTAATTGATCGCCAAAGAAATGATAATATCTAATAATGATAATCATTGGTGAGTATAAGTTGACAATATGAAAGACAATTTCGCGGCAATACCCGTATTTGTGGCGGTGATTGAGAGTGGCAATTTCTCCTCAGCGGCGGAAAAGCTCGGCATGACCAAATCAGCGGTGAGTAAAAGAATATCGGTGTTGGAAGATAACCTTGGCGTACGGTTATTTAATCGTACCACCAGAAGCATCGCCTTGACCGAAGCGGGCGAACATTTTTCTGATTATGCTCGCAATGCCCTCGTCATTGCCAACGAAGGGTTTGCTGCTTTACATAACCAGCAAGACATACCCAAAGGAACCTTGAAGATTAACGCGCCGATGACGTTTACGCGCTTGCATATCGTTCCCTACATTAAAGAGTTCTTAGCCTTGTATCCTGATGTCAAGGTCGTCTTGAGTATGGATGATCGCGTTGTCAGTTTAGTTGAAGGCGGATTCGATGTTGGTATTCGCATCGGTAAACTTGAAGATTCGTCATTGGTCGCTAAAAAATTAGTCGATTGTAAAAGTGTGCTTTGCGCATCGCCGCACTATATCGCAGCGCATGGGAAACCATCAAAGCCAGAACAGCTATCTCAGCATAATTGTATTCATTACAGCTTATTTCAGGGTGGGGCTGAATGGACTTTTTACAAAGATAATAAAAAAATAGGCATAGAACCGAAGGGCAACTTTATTGTGAATAACAGTGATGCGATTGCTGAGGCATTATTAAATGGACTGGGTATTTGCCAGATGCCGACCTTTATCGTTGCTGAACATTTGAAATCAAACAAACTGATTTCATTAATGGATGATTATACCCTACCGAAACATGCCATTTATGCTGTATATCCAGAGAGAAAGCACCTTCCTGAAAAAGTCCGAGTGTTCATTGAATTCATGAGTAATAAATTAGGTGACGGGTTTGGTTATTGGGATAAATAAACATTTATTACTGTAGCGCTTGAGCGTGAGGCCTATTTTGTCTACAATAGCGCACTTTATTTACTACAGGTCACGAACATGAACGATACTAAATTGAAACCAGCTCTACCAGATCGCCTTTCAGGTAACCCACGCAGCCCACACCATGACGCTGAAGTTTTCGAGCACGAAATTGGTATTCTGCTTAACGGCAAAGAGCGTTTCGATGTTGAAGAGTATTGCATCAGTGAAGGTTGGGTAAAAGTACCATCACATAAAGCGTTGGACCGTCGTGGCCAACCACTTATGATGACTGTAAAAGGTACTGTTGAAGCGTTTTATTGTGAAGACGCATCAGTAGAAAAATAGATAATTTAGTAACGAGATCCGCGTTATTAAATCGGTGTAATAGTTAAGTCGTTTTGTAATGCACTGACTATCATCACCAAAAAGGGCCTAAAGCTGTTATTTACAGTGATGGGCCCTTTTTTTAGCTAAAAATCAGTTAACGCATATCAAATACTAGTTAACGCATATCAAATGCTTCCTGATGAAAATCGTGTTTCGATAAGCCTTGTTTGATAAAGTGTGATTTTAGTATATTGCCAAATTTAGCAGGGCCACAAAACCAAACATCGGTACTGTGAATATTATTAATGACTGCTGATATTTCTTCGGCTGTTAACACACTGCGTTGTTTGGTATTAATGATATGCAAGGTGACGCCAGCTTGCTCACAGCGGTCATTTAACTGCTGAATAAATGCCTCATCGGGCATGTTAGTGGTGTAAAACAGCGTGATATCCGGTTGGTGTTGGCTGACTAAACTGTCCAGTTTCGATAAAAATGGCGCTATGCCGATGCCGCCTGCAATCCAGATATGTTGTTGCTTATCACTGTCGATATTAAAATTACCATAGGGGCCTTCTACTATGACCTTATCACCCACGTTTAGGCTGTGAGGTAAGGTATTGACGTAATCACCAATCTGCTTAATATTAAAGCTGATCTCCCCACTATCATCCCAGCTTGAGGTGATTGAAAATGGATGCGGCCCTTCTTTTTTATCAAAGGTAACAAACGCATATTGGCCTGCATCATGACCCGACCACGGCGTTGTCAGTTTGATTGTCACCGCCAGCACCTTGTTATCGGTATAATGCTGGAGTGTGCTTATCTGGCCATGGGCTTGCTTTGAACGCCCAATTTTACCGAACAAGGATATGAGGGCGCTTATGCTACCAGCAGCTAATGCCAAGGTGAGGAAAATGCCCAGCGGGGTAAACCAATCGGCCATCTTCATTAATACAATCGAATGATAAACGAGTACCAGATAAACGACAGGCATTAACTTATGACTTTGACGCGCGAGTTTATAGGTTATTTTTTTGCTCAGCATCAGCAACACCAAGATGATCAGCGCATAAAATGCCCACTCGCCAATGTCCTTAGCAAAATGGCGTTGGTAGTCGAAAAAATTGGCAAGCCAAGACAGGGTTTCACCATTGCCGTGTTTGTTTTTGATTGGTTTGATCAGTATATCTAAATCAACTAACCATTTTGGTGCTTTGATAAATAACCAATGCGTGACCGCGGCAACGAATCCGGCGATCCCCAGCCATTTATGCAATTTATAGCGCTTATCCAGACCGTCGAGGAATGAGTCTGAGAAAAAATGTCGAATGGCTAATAATGTCGCGAATGACATCGCGATTATCGCAATAATACCCGAACCATAGATAATGGATTTACGTAGCGGCCAAAAACTGAGTGGGGTGGATAACGAATGTTCAGTGCCTAACCAGAGTGCTAAGGAGGCGGTTAAAATTGCGATTAAAGCATAATGAATTGATTTCATATGGTGACTTCTATGTTGATAAATGCGAGGCTCTAAGCCCCTTCGCTAACGGTATGTTTTGTTACTATGTTGTGACGATACAATATCTATACTGAATACAGACTGAGTAGTTTATTCATATTCAGTTCATGTTTTACGGACATAATAAACAATGAACAGACAACAAGCGTTACAGCAGATTATAGCATTTGGCGAACAGCGAGACACGGCGATTAGCACACTGGCTAAGTTTGGCTGGGATCCGAGTTTCCAGGTGATGAGTGTCGATAGTCAGGCGTTGCTGTTAGTATTAACCAAATATATGTCAGGCGTTATCGACGCTGATGATTTAGAGCTTTGGGCTAATTTTATAGAGTGTCGAGATGAATTGGACTATAGCGATATAGAAGGTTATATCTACGCCTTAGCTGATCCTGAATTGATGGGTGGCATTAGCTTGGCTAATATAGAAAAAATGCTAACAGTACTGTGTTGATACCGACTGCTAGCATCTAGGTCATGGATTATTATTTATTAAAGGGTGCAGATAACTGCATCCTGATTACCGATTAGGGCTAATAGCCAATCATCTTCAATAAGTTCTCTGCAGTTTCAATTGCTTCTCTACGATTGGCAATATTTAATTTTTGATAAAGATTGCGAATATGGGTTTTGATGGTTGTTGAGGCCACATCCAATTCTATCGAGATCTGTTCATTACTGTAACGAGAGTAAATTAACCCCAATACTTGCCATTCACGATGGGTCAATGGGCTAGTGCGGATCAGTTCCGGTACCTCTTGATTGTTCAATAGTTTATGCACAAAATCCTTATCAAAATATACCGCACGTTTATGGCGTTTAATCGACATTTCGGCAAGTAGCTTTTCGGCACGATAACGTTCTAGCTCGGCCATATCACCTTGTTTTAATAAACAGTTAAGCAATTCTGCAATGACTTTTGAATCAATCAAAAAATCGCAAATTGAGCTGGTGGTATTGGCCAAGGTTAACGCGGTTTTTAACTTGCTTAGTGCTTGTGCTTTGTCACCTGATTGGCTATAGATCACGGCTTGTAGCGTGGCGTTCTTTTGCTGTTCAAAGACCAGTTGATGACGGCTTGCAGCTTGCTGTAAATGTTCAAGGATCTGCAGTGCCTGGCTGTAATCTTCGGTCAGTGCATAAGCCCGCGCCGTATTACGCCCGTGACTCTGCGTAAAGTGATTACAGGCATTGTCTGCGACTGGCTGGCTTTGTAATAACCATTGCTTAACCGCGCTATTCATGCCCTTCGCTTGCCAGTACAACAATTGAGAAAAGTTAGCATTGGCAATCCAGTCTTCGTGATAATCGGACTGTTCGAGCAGCTCACTACACAAATCGATATAACGACCAGCTTTATCCAATTCACCACGGGAAATATGTACCCGCGCTAAGATGGCATAAGATTGTAAATATTTCGATTGGTAATATTTCGGCAGTATATTTAAGCCTTTATGGGCATACTCTTCGGCGAGGTCTAAATGATTCCAGCGCCAGTAAATCTGACTGCGGATACGTTGTAAAAACTCATACAAAGGCAGTTGTTGTAAGTGTTGCTTGTCTGCCAGTTGATCGGCGCTGTCGAGTAATTCAAACGCCGATTGGATATGGCCTTGGGCAATTAATATTTCACTTTGTTGTAGCAGCGACCATAATGCTTGTGGGTAAACATGGTATTGGTGCGCCATGCGCTCTGCTTGTTGCATCATCGATAACGCGCGGTCTAAATGACCGAGCACATGGTTTACTTCGCCAATCACGGATGTTGCGACAATGCGACTGCGGTAATTACTTGGGTCTAACTGTTCTAAGGCATTTTCTGCTAGTTGTAATGCCAGTTCTGGATTGTTTTGATTGATTGCCACTTGTGCACGCAGGGCGTTAAATTCGCCTTGTTGCGGCAGCGTTAGCTCGATATTACGTTGTTTTAATTCAATTAATGCTTGTGCTAATAAATCACCCACTTGATCATAACTGTGCTGGCTTTGTGCTAACCAAGCGCGTAATAACGGCAGGCGCGTGCTTTGATACAAGGCATCAGGTTGTAGCTGACTAATGGTGCTTTCTAAGTTTTCCAGTTCACCTTGGTTAAACATATGCCAGCCATGATCCAATAAGATGTCCGCCGTTAATATACTGTCTTTAGCGCGCTGAGCATGAAACAAGGCTTGCTGGGGATTATCATGTTTTAACCAAGCACGTGCGGCATCTTTATGTAATTGCTTGCTGCTCTGTGCCAGTTTGGTATGGCGCTGATGTTTTAAAAAGTCAGCGAATAGATTGTGGAATCGATACCAGTGCTGCTCACCTTCAAGGGAATGCAGAAATAACCCATGTTTATCTAAGGATTCTAATAAGTTGTTTGCCGCTTCATTATCAAAAAATTCAGTGATTAAGCTGGTATTGAAAATGGTAAATACCGAGCACTGCATTAAAAATACTTGTAATGGTTGGTCCAATAAATCAAATACTTCTTCGGCCAAATAATCCCAAAGGTGCGATTGCTTGATTTGTGAGATCCATTCTGTCGACTCCGCGACACTGTGCCGCTTCTGTTTTACTTGCAGGGCGATTAATTGTAATGCCGATGGCCAACCTTCGATTTTCTGTTGTAATGCTTTAACTTCGGCATCGCTCATACTGCAGCCAATGCGTTGTTCAAAAAATTGCGCCACTTCTTGGTCATCAAACGCGAGTAATTCACTGTCGAGTTCAATCAGCAGATCGCGGATGCGTAAATTTGCGGTATTAAGCGGTGGTAAGGTGCGGCTCGTGACGACTAACGTACAGTTTGCTGGCATGTATTTAAGGAAAAAGCGTAACCCTTCATGGATCTCATCATTATTAATAGAGTGATAATCATCCAAAACCAGATAGAACTCACTTTGATAGTTTGCCAATTCGGCAAACAGTTCACTAAATAAATTGGGTAGCGAGCTATATTGGCGGCGTTCCGCAAGTGCTTGTGAGTTGGTACAAGCTTGATCGGTGACTTTATTAATGGCTTGAATAAAATAGTTCACAAAACGAAAAGTATCGTTATCGGTTTCATCGATATTAAACCAACCGACCTGGCCGTGGTCTTTAAGCCATTGTGCTGCCATGGTTGTTTTACCATAACCGGCAGGCGATCGAAATAAGACTAATTTATTAAACGCCGCTTCTTCGAGATGACCTAAAATGCGGGTGCGGGTAATCGAATTGTGTAAGCGAGTTGGGCGATTTAATTTTGATGTTATCCACATAAGCTATTCTTATTTTCCGAGTATGAAGGCGAGACAGCGTCTTACTGCTTTTCTAACTAAATAATACCTAAATATGACATGAAAAACGGTGATAGGCCCATCGTTTGTTTCACTTTGTTACATTCAAATAACACAAAAATGTCATTAAAATCCCCCAATGTTGTTGATTAGGAGTAACTTATGATTATTTCAATGATATTTATAAGGTTATTCAGATGACTCCAATGATCTTTTCAAACGCTCAAATGGCGATACCGCTGCAATCTGATCTCTCGTATACATTAAAAAATAATCAAATAACCCTGCAATTTAGCGGTATCGCTAACCAGTGTATTGACGACCATTTCGCGGTACTGGCGTTTCCAACTCAGCTGGCGCACGATGCCAAAATACTCGGTGATGGTTTTCAGATGCTCGCTCAAACGGGTGGTCAAGTGAACGCGTTGCAAGATATTGGCCGTTGTCCAGACAATAATGCCAGTTATCGTTTATACCCAGAGCATGCGAAGAAGCGTTTTTATAATTATTTAGTCATTGAACAAGCGGATGGTTTTAGCTTGTTTGGCTTTACTTCGTGTCATCGATTTGCAGGTTATTTTGAACTCCAGCAGCAGCAAAACGAATTCATTATTACCGCCTTTGTTGATGGTGAAAATACCCATCCGCAAGATTGGCATTGTAATAATATGGAAGCGGTCACTGTCATTAAAGGCGAAGTATTAGCGGATGTTTATGCCGATTATAGTGCGAAGATCCAACTGCAACACCCAGTTCGCCGTGGGGCTAGAGTGGACGCGCCAATCGGTTGGTGTTCTTGGTATGCTTATTATGCCCAGGTAACTGAGCAGCATATCTTGGAAAATGTCGAGATCATGTGTACTAGCCAACCTGAACTTGAGTGGGTACTGCTGGATGATGGTTATCAGGCATTTATGGGCGATTGGTTAACGCCATCAGATAAATTTCCTCACGGCATTAAAAGCTTATTACAATCGATTAAAGCGAATGGCAAGAAACCGGCAATTTGGCTGGCGCCGTTTATCGCCCAAGCAGAGTCGGCACTATTCAAACAACATCCTGATTGGTTTATTCGTCATGCTAACGGTGACTTGCTAAAAGCAG
This sequence comes from Moritella sp., assembly GCF_033791185.1. Taxonomy (GTDB): domain Bacteria; phylum Pseudomonadota; class Gammaproteobacteria; order Enterobacterales; family Moritellaceae; genus Moritella. The sequence goes on from NZ_JASJHF010000024.1 coordinate 11,844, forward strand.
AAGACATTACCTATGGCGGTTGGCGTTGCACGCCTTGGTATATGCTCGATACGACAAATGTCGAAGTGCAAGCGCATTTAACGGCGGTTGTGCGCACCATGCAACAAGAGTGGGGCGTGGAATTATTTAAGTTGGATGCCAATTATTGGGGCAGCTTACGTGGTCAACGCTTGCAAAAGGGTATCACTGGTATTGAAGCGTATCGTTTGGGCATGCAGGCAATAATTGAAGGCGCGGGTGATGCGCTTATTCTTGGTTGTAATGCGCCGATGTGGCCATCGCTCGGTTTAGTGGATGCCATGCGAGTGTCCGATGATGTTGAACGCCGACCTGAACGCTTTGAGCAAATTGCCAAAGAGACGTTTAATCGCAGCTGGCAGCACCGCCAATTGTGGCAAATTGATCCTGACTGCATCACCTTAACCTCATTAGCAGACCAAGCTACTGAGCAAGCGAATTATGAATTCCATCGTGATGTTATTTTGGCGGTGGGTGGATTAACCTTGTCGGGTGACCCATTACCGGCATTGAATGACTTTGCCAAACAGACTTGGGCAAGATTACTGACGCGCCAGCAACTTAGCCAAGAGTCGGCCCAGTTCCAATCGTTATCGAATACGCATAGTATTTTGCCACTAGCCCATCAGTATGAACTGCACTGCCTGTTTAATTATGCCGATAGTGAAGCGGTCGAGCATATTTTAGTGGCCGATTTTCCCGCGATGTGGCGAGACCTATGGACTGGTGAGGCGCTGCATCCTGTACCAACACCGACATTGACATTAAAGCTCGAAGCTGGACTACACAGTCGCGCTATTATGATGATGGCTGTTTCATAACCGTTTTTATCTTAATACCTTAATTTAGTGTATTTTTAATCACTGTCGCTTGTTTAATTATCTGCTGTTTAGACAAGCGAATGCTGATTCAAGCTGGCGAATAACGCGACTCAAATCACTTAAATATACACATCCTCCCCCATAAATTGCGAACTCTATCACGCTGGCTCGCTGGTAGCCTAGAAGTCGTCTTATCTACGCCTAAGCTACTCCTAAACTACTCCTCCTTGAATTTGTCGGTGCAGGAGGATGCTGGAATTTACGTATTCAGGCAAGATTCATCTCATTGAAAACTTATTTAATTTTAACCTTAACTTTGAACCTGCCGTTTTAATCTTAAACCCAGATTGAAACTAACTGAAACGTAAGTGCAGTATAACTATTAGGATATACGATGAAATCGACAGTAAATAAAAGCTTTGATAAAACAGCATTCCAAGCCGCCGTTAATAAATACTTAACGACGAAATTAGTGACATTACCAGCGCAAGCAGATGCCCATACGTGGCGCCTAGCGATGGAATATGCACTGGCAGAAACAACTACGATGAACTTGTTGGCTACCGAGCAAGATCCGAAAATCAAAAATGCCCGTAGCGTGAACTACTTATCATTAGAATTTTTAATTGGTCGCCTGACTGGTAATAACCTGATTAGCATGGGCTTGTATGAACAAGTGACAGCAGCGATGGCTGAGTTTGGCCAAAACCTTACTGATTTATTAGAAGAAGAGCGCGATCCAGCATTGGGTAATGGTGGCTTAGGTCGTCTTGCCGCTTGCTTCATGGATTCACTGGCTGCGGAAGAATACCCAGCGGTAGGTTATGGCTTACATTATGAATACGGTTTGTTCAAGCAGAGTTTTGAGCAAGGACGTCAACAAGAAGCGCCTGATGTATGGCGTGATGAAAGTGGTTATCCTTGGGAAGTTATTCGCCCAGAGTTAGCCCAAAAAGTAGGTTTTTATGGTCATGTCGAAGAATACAGCGATAACGATGGCCTGATTCAACGCCGTTGGGTGCCAAGCTTACAAGTAGAAGGCATGGCGTGGGATTTACCGATTGTTGGTTATAACAATAATTCGGTATATCCACTGCGTTTATGGGAATGTCGTGCGCCTGCACCGTTTAACCTTGACCGTTTTGACGAAGGTAATTATGTTGAAGCGCAAGCTAGCCATATTCAAGCCGGTAACCTGACCAAAGTATTATACCCAAATGATAATCATGATAAGGGTAAAGAACTGCGCTTAATGCAACAGTACTTCCATTGCGCTTGTTCTGTTGCGGATATTTTACGTCGTCATAAAGCTGCGGGTCATTCAATCACTGATTTAGCTAAGTTAGAGTCTATTCAGCTTAATGATACGCATCCTACGATTGCTATTCCTGAGCTGTTACGCATCTTACTTGATGAACATAAATTAAGTTGGGATGACGCTTGGGCGATTAGCTCAAAAACATTTGCTTATACTAACCATACCTTGTTACCTGAAGCATTAGAAACTTGGGGTGAGAACTTGATGAAGACGTTATTACCGCGTCACATGGAGATCATCTTTGATATTAATTTACGTTTAATGGGCATGGTTGCAGACAAATGGCCAGGTGATGTAGAAAAGCTCCGCAAACTATCAATTATCCAAGAGGGTGGTGAGCGTCGTGTACGGAAGGGTGATCTCTGCCACTTCCAGACCTTGCCCCCCGTATGGAGACGTGGCGCCACCGCAAGC
>NZ_JASJHF010000025.1:0-23170 GCF_033791185.1 Moritella sp.
TGCGCGATCTTGGCTTTAGCAATACCTATGAAGCTGATGACGGTAATACCGCGTTACCTATGCTTAAAAATGGCGATTATGATTTTGTGGTGACTGACTGGAATATGCCAGGCATGCAAGGTATTGATTTGCTCAAAGAGATCCGTAAGGATCAAGCGCTTTGCCACATTCCAGTACTGATGGTAACCGCTGAAGCGAAACGTGAACAAATTATTGAAGCGGCGCAATCAGGTGTAAATGGTTATATTATCAAACCTTTTACGGCTGCTACGTTGAAAGAAAAATTAGAGAAGATTTTCGAACGAATTCAATAAGCAAGGATGCGCATGAGTGAACAACAAGAATCGTTGATTTCATTAGAAAAAGCTAAAGAATTGGTGACACTGTTAGAGTGTGGTCAAATCGAAATGGCGAATGAAATAATTACTGATATTCAAAATAAAAATTCAGATGCACTGTTTGAAAAAGTAGGTGTGTTAACTCGTCAATTGCATGATTCATTAGAAGATTTTCAGTTAGATACGCGTATCGAGAGTTTGGCTAACGATGAATTTCCTGATGCGCGAGAGCGTTTAAACTACGTTATCGAAATGACGGATAAAGCAGCAAACCGAACCATGGATGCCGTGGAAGCTTGCTTGCCAATTGCTGATAGTTTCAATGATCGTATCCAACAAGTTATGCCAAATTGGAAGAACTTGATGAATCGCGATTTACAACTTGGTCAATTTAAAGAACTTTGTAAACTATTGGATGATTTTCTTCAAGTTTCAGTCTCTGATGCCGATAGTCTAAGACAGTACTTAACTGAAATTCTAATGGCACAAGATTTCCAAGATTTGACTGGTCAGATGATCCGTCGCGTTATTAATTTAGTGCAAGAAGTTGAAGTTAAATTAGTTGAAATGTTGACTATGTTTGGTGAAGCCGCAAAACCATTAAATAAAGCAGCAGAATCTGCTAAAGAAATAACTGGTATTGAGGCGGAAGGTCCGATCATGAATGCGAATGAACGTATTGATGTGGTAGACGGCCAAAATGATGTTGATGATTTATTATCAAGTTTAGGATTTTAAGGAAGATATTGATGAGCTTTGAAGTTGATGAAGATATTCTACAGGACTTCCTGATTGAAGCATCTGAAATTCTAGAGCAACTCTCTGAACAACTGGTTGATTTAGAAAAAAGCCCAGAAGACTCAGAATTGTTGAATGCAATCTTTAGGGGCTTCCATACCGTTAAAGGTGGCGCTGGGTTTTTAGCATTATCAGAATTAGTTGATATTTGCCACGGTGCAGAAAATGTATTCGATAGCCTACGTAACGGCTTGAGAGCAGTAACACCAGAACTGATGGATGTGATTCTTAAATCATTGGATTGTGTAAACGAAATGTTTGTATTGATTCAACAAAGAGAGCCATTGGTTGCTGCAGATGCGGCATTAATTCATCAACTACATTTGCTTACTCAACCTGAATCAGCGCCAGCAGCAGTGACTGAACCTGTTGTCGTTGCACAAAATCCCGCACCTATACTTCCTGTTACAGCTAATAGTGGTACTGACATTGATGGTATGTCAGAGCTTGAATTTGAACAGTTACTGGATGAGTTACACGGTAAAGGTGGAACCCCTACAGTAGCTAATGCTCAAGCAAGTAAAGCGGCACCAGTGATAGCGCCTGTTAGCTCAAATTCAGACTTTACGGATGATGAATTTGAGAAGTTGCTTGATGAGCTACACGGTGTTGGCCAGCATGCCAGTTCAGCCTCTGTCGTCTCAGCAGCTGCACCTGTCACGGTAACCCCTGTCGTATCGGGCAGTGGTGATATCAATGATGATGATTTCGAAAACTTACTTGATGAGTTATATGGCAAAGGTAATGCCCCCAGTGCTGCAGCGACGATAAAAAATGTGGTTAATGCACCTGTTGTCGCGCCTCAACCCGAGCCTAAAGTGACAGCCGCTGTTGCAACACCTGATGCTCCTGCTGTAAAAGCAGCGCCAGTTGCGCAAGCTAAAGCTACCGAGTCACCAGCGAAAGTAGATAAAAAAGCCAAACCACAAGCTGAATCAACAGTGCGAGTTGATACTCGGACCCTTGATGAAATTATGAATATGGTGGGCGAGTTAGTCCTTGTTCGTAACCGTTTAGTGAGCTTGGGCATTTCAACGAATGATGAAGACATGACCAAAGCTGTGTCTAATCTTGATGTGGTTACAGCCGACTTGCAAGGCGCTGTAATGAAAACACGTATGCAACCAATCAAAAAAGTGTTTGGTCGTTTCCCACGTGTTGTACGTGATTTAGCCCGTAGCTTATCCAAAGACATTAACCTTGAATTGGTTGGTGAAGAGACAGATTTAGATAAAAATTTAGTGGAAGCACTTGCTGATCCACTGGTTCACTTAGTGAGAAACTCGGTGGATCACGGTATTGAAATGCCCGATGTACGTCAGCAAAATGGCAAATCTCGCCAAGGTAATATTACCTTATCGGCATCCCAAGAAGGTGATCATATTAGTTTACAAATCGTTGATGATGGCGCCGGTATGGATGCTGAACGATTAAAACAAATTGCGATTGACCGTGGTGTTCTTGATGCTGATACTGCGTCAAGAATTACTGATAATGAAGCATACAATCTTATTTTTGCACCGGGCTTCTCAACCAAAGATCAAATCTCTGATATTTCAGGTCGTGGTGTGGGTATGGATGTTGTTAAGACCGGTATTAGTAAGCTTAATGGCACCATTGCGATTGATTCAAAATTAGGTACGGGTACTACGATTATCATTAAGGTGCCGCTAACATTAGCGATTTTACCGACATTGATGGTTGAAGTTGGTAAGCAGATCTTTGCATTGCCACTAACAAGTGTGAATGAAATATTCCATCTTGATTTAAATAAAACTCACATTGTAGATAACCAACTGACGATCATTGTCCGAGAGAAAGCGATACCGTTATTCTATCTACATGATTGGTTGACTAAAATGGATCCACAAGCCGGCGCACGTAATGAACGTGGCCTAGGGCACGTGGTTATAGTCCAGTTAGGTCTTAAGCAAGTCGGTTTTGTTGTTGACAGTCTGATTGGTCAAGAAGAAGTTGTCATTAAAGCGTTAGACAACTTATTACAAGGTACGCCAGGTATGGCTGGGGCAACAATTACCAGTGATGGTGGTATCGCTCTGATTTTGGATATTCCAAGTCTCTTAAATCATTATGCAAAACGCTAATTTGTTGATGCAGGGGTTCGCCCCTGTGTGCTTTTACATTGACGTAGACACATTGAAGTAGATAGATTAGATGAAAATAAAGGTTTTAGTCGTTGATGACTCTAGTTTTTTTAGACGTAGAGTAAGTGAAATAATTAATGCAGATCCAGAAATGGAAGTTATTGATACTGCTAAAAATGGTGAAGAGGCTATCACTAAAGCAAAGTCATTACGTCCTGATGTGATCACCATGGATATTGAAATGCCGGTACTTGATGGTATTTCTGCTGTTAAAGCGATCATGAAAGATAACCCGATTCCCATTTTAATGTTTTCGTCATTGACGCATCAAGGTGCTAAATCAACACTCGAGGCCTTAGAAGCGGGTGCCGCTAACTTCTTACCCAAGAAGTTTGAAGATATAGCCAAAGACAAAGCAGAAGCGGTTAAATTACTACAGCAAAATATTAAAGAGATCAGTAAACGTCGCAGTTTTTTGAGAACGCCACGTAGTACTTTAGCGGCATCAGTGGCTACGCCATCAAAACATAATGTAACGACTAATTATGCTGCTCGTAGCGCTGCAGTAGCATCTGATAACCGTCTTCATGCAACGACTCTTCAGCGCCATAATAGCGATGCAAGTCGATTAAATACCACGAGTTCTTTGGATACTCGCCAAGTGACTCATTCAGAACATACAGTGTCTGAACCGCGTACTTTACCGGTAGCAAAGCGCATGGTAAAACGCGCATCAGGTAAAAAATATGGCTTGTTGGCGATTGGATCTTCGACCGGTGGCCCTGTCGCATTACAGAAGGTATTAACACCTTTACGCCGTGACTTCCCGTTACCTATTTTGTTAATTCAACATATGCCGTCGACGTTTACTTCGGCATTTGCTGCACGGCTGAATACCTTATGCCAAATTACGGTGAAGGAAGCTCAGCACGGCGATCGTTTACAGCCCGGAGTGGCTTATTTAGCCCCCGGTGGTAAGCAAGTTCTCATTGAAAGTAAAGCCGGTGGTTTAAGCTTAAAAGTGATTGAAAGTCCCGATGGGATTAATTATAAACCGAGTGTCGATATTGCGTTTGGTTCTGCAGCTCAGTCATATCGCGATAAAGTACTCGCAATAGTATTAACTGGCATGGGTGCCGATGGTCGAGATGGTGCTAAATTACTTAAACACAAAGGCAGTACAGTATGGGCGCAAGATGCACAATCTTGTGTTGTATATGGTATGCCACAAGCAATTGTGAACGCTGGATTAGCGGATGAACAAATTAATCTAGCACAAATCGCAGAGCGCATTAATATTGAAGTCGGCTGTCGGTAACGACATGCAGACAAGGTAGGGTAAAGTTGAACGTTTGGACTGTTGCTAATCAAAAAGGTGGGGTGGGGAAAACAACCACTGCAATTACTCTGGCAGGTTTACTGGCGGAGCAAGGACAGCGGGTATTATTAATTGATACAGACCCTCATGCATCATTAACCAGTTACTTGAATTATGACAGTGATGATTTAACGGTCGGTTTGTTTGATCTTTTTGTTACCCCAACGCTTGATACAGAATTGATTCATAATGCGACTATAGAAACGCCTTATAACGGTATTAATTTATTACCCGCCACGATGGCGCTGGCGACGTTAGATAGAACTTTAGGGCATCGTGATGGTATGGGACTTATTCTCAAAAACATCATCACGTTAGTTGCAGATGATTATGATTTTGTCATCATCGATTGTCCCCCCGTTTTAGGGGTAATGATGGTTAATGCATTAGCAAGTAGTGATCGTATTTTAGTGCCCGTGCAAACTGAGTTTTTAGCATTGAAAGGCTTAGACCGTATGGTTAAAACCTTTGAAATTATGCAGCGTAGTTGTGCCAACCAATTTCAATATACCGTGATCCCAACTATGTTTGACCGCCGAACGAAAGCATCGCTGGTATCATTGCAGACATTACAACAAAACTATAGCCAGAATGTTTGGCGCGCTGTTATTCCTGTGGATACGCAATTTAGAAATGCCAGTTTAAAACATTTACCCCCATCGATGTATTCTCGCAGTAGCCGAGGTGTCGCTGCATATGGTGCGCTATTACAAGACTTGTTGGCAGAGATAAAACAACAGGACCGAATGTATGGATAACCAGACAAAGCATTCTGCGTTAGATGATTATTTTACATCTATGTTAACTGTGCCTGTTATTGAAGAATCACAGACAGTAGTACTTGATGTGAATAAAACGATCGTTCCTAAGGCGGAATTAACAGCAGCATTAGAAACAAAGCTAAAGCCTGTATTGACTGATACAGTGGTGCCAATACAGAGTGAGTTTAAAATACCAGAGCCAGATGGTTCGGGTTCATTAACCGATTTAGATCATTTATTAGGATCTGTGATCGACATCGACATAGCGGATATCGATTTATCTGTCTTAGATAATGCCAACGCTGTGATGACATCGCCAGCCCCAAGTGCTGAGATTGAAATCGCAATTGAAGTTGAAAGTGAGAACGTCACTGACGCGAGAATAACACTCGAACCGGCAGCGGTTAGCATTACTGAGGTTGAAAACAAACCTGATTTAGAGTTGGAGGCATCTGAACCTGCAGCACAATGGCAAAATGTTGAATTAGAAGAACGCTTCCAAGCACTGTTTTTTGAGGTCGCAGGGGTTATTTTTGCGGTACCTTTGACGGAGCTAGGTGGTATTCATCAAATCGAAACGGTGAACCGCTTATTTGGTAAACCGGATTGGTTTTTAGGCATAATGCAACACCGTGAGCAAAAATTGAGTGTTGTAGATACCGCGCAGTGGGTTATGCCTGAGCAGAATATGGGCGAGATAGCTTATAAATATCAGATCCAACTGAGTGATTCGAATTGGGTACTAGGCTGCGAAAGTCTGCACGGTACTGAAACTTTAAATAGTAATGATATTAAATGGCGTAATACACCTGGTAGTCGACCTTGGTTAGCTGGCATGGTTAAATCACGCATGTGCGTATTATTACACGTAACCGAAATGATTAAATTGCTGGATAATGGCATCAATATTCATGGGCAATAGTAGAGGAAAAAAAACATGAGTCAGTCTCGAAACCTAGTGGAAAATGTAGCTGAAGATGAAGTACTACAATGGGTTACATTCAAATTAGAGAATGAAATTTATGGTATTAATGTAATGCAAGTACAAGAAGTACTGCGTTATACCGAAATTGCTCCAGTACCAGGTGCACCAGACTACGTAATTGGTATTATTAATTTACGTGGTAATGTTGTCACTGTGATTGATACACGTGTTCGTTTTGGTTTGATGCCATCAGAAGTAAGTGAAAACTCAAGAATTGTTATCATCGAAGCTGAAAAACAAGTGATTGGTATCTTAGTTGACGGTGTTGCGGAAGTGGTTTATTTACGTTCTTCAGAAATTGATATGGCACCGAATGTAGGTACTGACGAAAGTGCTAAGTTCATTCAGGGTGTATCAAACCGTGACGGCGAACTACTTATTCTTGTTGATTTGAACAAGTTTTTAAGTGATGAAGAATGGGATGAGCTAAGCGGTTTATAAGCTTAATCCTCATTTCTATCTAGAAAAGCACTGTAATGATTGTTACAGTGCTTTTTTAATTGCTATTTTATTGAAGGACTTAATATGCTTGCTTTGATTTTGTCTGGTACAGGACTGACTGTCGCGGTTGCTGCCGTTATTGGTTGCGTTGTATTATTCCGTAAATTGACTAAACTGCAGGCAACACATAGTTTACTGCTCAAAGACTTATCTAAATCAAGAGACTCATTGCAAAAGCGCATCATTGAGCTTAGTACGTCAAATGTTAATTTAGGTGGCGCAATTCAAGGTGTCGCGTCGGAATTACAACAAACGAAATACCAGCAAGATGAAATGAAAGAAGAGATGACAGCACAGGATCAACAACAGCAAGACCCTGACAGTCGTTTTTATACACGCGCAGTGAAGCTAGTTGAGCTCGGTGCTAGTCTTGAAGAAATTATGCGTGAGTGCGAACTACCACGTGCAGAAGCAGAATTATTACTAAATTTCCATAAAAAATAGTATTATTCCCCATATAGTGCGGTTATTTGATGTTACTTAATTATGCTTAAAGCTGGAATATGTTAACATTCTTACAGTTTGATGCTGGAAGAATGAAAAAATATGCTAGACGTTGTTAATTTAAGCTGTGTACGTGAAGATACCGTGTTGTTTTCTGAACTTTGCTTCACCGTATCTGCAGGTGAGCTTATTCAAGTTGAAGGCCCCAATGGCGTTGGTAAAACAAGCTTACTACGTTTATTAGCCGGACTCTCATCACCAGATGATGGCCATATTCTTTGGCAGCAAACTAATACCTTAGACGATCGTGAACGTTATCATCAAGATCTGCTCTACCTCGGCCATTTACCCGGTGTTAAAGCAGAATTGACCGCCTTTGAAAACCTTTTTTTCTATCATGCTATGCATGAAGCTGTTGCCAAAGATAAAATTTGGGACGCTTTGGCACAAGTCGGTCTTGCAGGCTACGAAGACCAATTAGCTTGTCACCTTTCTGCTGGACAGCAACGTCGTATCGCTTTAGCACGTTTATGGTTGTCTGATAAGAAACTCTGGATCCTCGATGAACCTTTCACTGCGATTGATAAAAATGGCGTAAAAGTATTAGAGAATTTATTTTTAGCCCATGCAGATAAAGGCGGTAGCGTTATCTTGACCACCCATCAAGATCTGCAATTTTCTGCGGGACGCTTACGAAAAATCACCTTAACCCGTCATCATTTGATTGAGTATTAATATGTTTGCTGTTTTTATACAGGTGATAAGACGTGAATTGCTCACTGCTTTTCGTCGTAAATCAGATATTTTAAACCCGCTGTGGTTTTTTATTATCGTGATAACACTGTTTCCATTAGGGATCGGGCCTGAGCCCAACCTGCTATTGCGTATTGCGCCTGGGGTTATCTGGGTTGCGGCACTATTATCGGCATTGTTGTCGATGGAACGTTTATTTCGCGATGATTTCTTAGATGGTTCGTTAGAACAACTCATGTTAACAACCACACCCTTAGGCGTTATTGTCACGGCTAAAGTCGTTGCGCATTGGTTATTGACAGGCCTACCTATTTTATTGGTTTCACCTTTGTTAGCGGTATTTTTATCATTAGATGCGAATACTTTCATGGCGACTTTTATCACCTTATTACTGGGTACCCCGGTACTTAGTTTTGTGGGGGCTATTGGTGTGGCTTTGACCGTTGGTTTACGTAAAGGTGGCGTACTGCTTAGCTTGCTAATCTTGCCGTTATTTATCCCGGTATTGATCTTTGCGACGAGTGCCATTGATGCCGCGAGTTTTGGCGTCTCATATGCTGGCCCCGTGGCGATTTTAGGTGCGATGTTGGCGGCATCGGTTACTTTATCACCGTTTGCAATTGCTGCGTCATTACGTGTTAGCTTGAGTTAAACTGTTTGTTAAAGATAAGTAAAGTTAGTTTCAATCATTGTTTAGGTTCATATAATTGAGCCGTTATTATTGTAGAGAGTTTAATATGTGGAAATGGCTCCATCCTTATGCAAAACCAGAAAAAAGTTATAACCTAGCCGGTAAAATGCTGCCTTGGTTTGCACTATTTAGTGCTATCTCACTGACAATCGGCATGGTTTGGGGTTTTGTATTCGCGCCCGCTGATTATCAACAGGGTGATAGTTTCCGTATTATCTATCTACATGTACCTGCTGCATCTCTCTCTATGGGGGCATACCTGAGTATGGCTATTGCAGCTTTCATTGGTTTGGTCTGGCAATTAAAAATGGCGGATATGGCTGTCGCAGCAATAGCGCCGATTGGCGCAGTATTTACAGCAATAGCATTATTTACCGGTGCCGTATGGGGTAAACCTATGTGGGGTGCTTGGTGGGTATGGGATGCTCGTTTAACATCGGAACTTATCCTACTATTTTTATACCTTGGTGTTATTGCTATCTATGGCGCGTTTAGCGACAAATTATTAGCGGGTCGTGCTGCCGGTATTCTTGCTTTAGTGGGGGTGATTAATTTACCTATCATTCACTATTCTGTGGAATGGTGGAACACGCTTCATCAAAAAGCCACTATCAGTAAATTCGATAAACCATCAATGGATACCGATATGTTATGGCCATTACTGATTAACTTATTAGGCTTCGGTTTACTGTTTGGTACGTTGACCTTGATGCGCTTTAGAAATGAGTTAATTACCCGTGAGTCGCACAGACCTTGGGTGAAAAAATTATTTATCGAGGACAAGTAACATGCAGTTTGATAGCTTTTCTGCTTTCTTAGCAATGGGTGGTTATGGTTTTTATGTCTGGCTTGCAGTGGCTTTTAGTGTGCTGACATTAGGCTCATTAACGATTGCGACTATTGTCAAACGTCGCCAAATTATTAACGAAATTAAAAATAAGCATCAGCGTATTCAACGTATGCGCGCTGCTGAAAAAATGGAGAATACTCTATGACCCCAAGACGTAAAAAACGCTTATCTATTGCGCTCGTCATTATCCTTGGTTTAGGCAGTGTTACTGGCCTGGTCCTTTATGCATTGAAACAGAACATTGATTTATTCTATACACCAAGCCAGCTTGTTGAAGGTTTGGGTAAGGATAAGGTTAAACCTGAAATTGGTCAGCGTTTACGTATTGGTGGTTTGGTTATGCCTGGCACAGTGAAACGTAATTTGGACGATCTTAAAGTTAGCTTTGTATTAAGTGATGACAACGGCGGTTTAGTTACACTGGAATACGAAGGTATCTTGCCGGATTTATTCCGCGAAGGACAAGGTATTGTTGCGCAGGGTGTATTAAAGTCAGCTAATGTTATTAGCGCATCTGAAGTGCTGGCGAAACATGACGAAGAATATATGCCACCGGAAGTTGCGGAAGCAATTAAAGGTATTAAGCATATGAAACCAGAATACGGAAACGAAATCAAATAAGGTAGTTTATAATGATCCCTGAGATTGGACATTTTAGTTTAATTGTCGCAACGGCGTTGTCGTTCTTGCTGGCAATTTATCCACTTATCGGCGCGAAGATTAATCATCCTGGTATGATTAATAGTGCTAAACCATTAGCCATTATGCAATTCCTGTTAATGAGTCTTTCATTTGCGGTATTAGCTTATTCATTTGCGATTGATGATTTTTCAATTGGTTATATTGCTACTAATTCCAATTCATTATTACCGCTGCAGTATAAAATTTCTGCCGTATGGGGTGGTCATGAAGGGTCATTATTGCTTTGGTCTTTAACGTTAGCGATTTGGACTGCAGCTGTTGCGATATTTAGTCGTGGCATTCCAAAAGTTGCGCTCGCGCGCGTACTTTCAGTAATGGGCATGATCGCGATTGGTTTTAACTTGTTTATCTTGTTAACGTCTAATCCGTTTGATCGTACCTTGCCTTATTTACCGCTCGACGGTAATGATTTAAACCCACTGCTGCAAGACATTGGTTTAATTTTCCATCCTCCGATGCTGTATATGGGTTATGTTGGCTTCTCGGTTGCGTTTGCTTTTGCTATTGCGGCCTTGATGGCCGGTCGCCTTGATTCGGCATGGGCGCGTTGGTCACGTCCTTGGACGCTTGTTGCTTGGGTATTCCTAACGTCAGGTATCGCACTAGGTAGTTGGTGGGCTTATTATGAACTCGGCTGGGGCGGTTGGTGGTTCTGGGATCCTGTAGAAAATTCATCATTTATGCCTTGGCTTGCCGGTACAGCATTGATTCACTCACTTGCTGTTAGTGAAAAACGTGGTGTATTTAAATCATGGACAGTTTTACTTTCTATCTCTGCATTTAGTTTAAGTTTGCTGGGTACTTTTTTAGTGCGTTCGGGTGTCTTGGTATCAGTTCATGCTTTTGCCTCTGATCCGGCTCGTGGCCTGTTTATTCTCGCGTTCTTAATTGCGGTTGTTGGTGGTTCATTATTGCTATATGCCGTGAAAGGTTCAGAGATTAAGAGCCGTGGTAAATACGGTCTATTCTCTCGAGAAACATTCTTGTTGATGAATAACGTATTATTAATTGCTGCGTTATTAGTTGTACTAATTGGTACGTTACTACCGCTAGTGCATAAAGAACTCGGTATGGGCTCTATTTCAATCGGTGTACCATTCTTTAATAACATCTTCTTCTATATCATCATCCCGTTTGCAATCGCATTGGGTGTCGCACCGTTATTACGTTGGAAGAAACAAGAGGAAGACTTACGTCCACTGTTTATACAGCTAGCGGCCAGTGCTGTAGCAAGTATTGCACTGGCGATTGCACTACCTGCAATTTTTGCGGATAAGATCAAAATTGTTGCTGTTATTGGTTTTTCTTTAGCGTTCTGGGTAATCATTACCAGCTCCATTGAAGTGTATATTCGTGCTACGCACCGTCATAGTTTTGCTTCGGGTGTGACTAAACTGGGTCGCAGTCATTGGGCTATGGTACTTGGTCACGTTGGCCTAGCTATGATGCTGATCGGTATTTCTGCAACTCAGAATTACAAAATCGAAAAAGATATACGTATGGTACCGGGCGATGAAGTGGTATTTGCTGATTACTTATTTGAGTTCGAGCGTATTGGTGAAGCAAATGGCTCTAACTATGAAGGCTATAAAGCGGTATTTAATATCAGCAAAAACGGTAAGTTTGAAACTCAAATGCGAGCTGAAAAACGTAGTTATTTTGCACAGCGTAGTATGCCAATGACTGAAGCCGCGATTGATTGGGGCGTAACACGTGACCTTTACATTGCACTTGGTGAACAGCTTGCTGATGACTCGTGGGCTATTCGTATCTATTACGAACCATTCATTCGTTTCATCTGGTGGGGTGGCTTAGTCATGTCTATTGGTGGTTTATTAGCTGTATCTGATCGCCGTTATCGTTTTGTGAATAAACGTGAAGCGAAAGCGTAATAATTGGGACAAAGATAATGACTAATGATGTGAAAAAAAAGAAACAGAAACAGTTAATAACACGACTAGTACCACTAATTGTATTTTTATGTGTGTCTGCTTTCCTTTACATTGGCTTATTTCGTGACGCGACCGTTTTAGAGTCGACCTTCATTGGTCGACCTGTTCCTGAGTTTGCATTAAACGATTTAGTTGAACCTGAACTGCAACACGATAAAAGTGTGTTGAAAGGCAAGCCTATGTTGTTAAATGTATGGGCAACATGGTGCCCAACATGCTACGCCGAGCATAAGTACTTAAATGAACTGGCTGAAGACGGTGTTTACATTGTTGGCATGAACTATAAAGACGAGCGTTCAAAAGCCTTAAGGTGGTTAGAAGAATTAGATAATCCATATAAGATCAGCCTTTATGATCCTGATGGTATGCTAGGTCTCGATTTAGGTGTGTATGGCGCACCTGAAACCTTCTTCATCGATAGCAACGGCATTATTCAATTCAAGCACGTGGGTGATATCAATCCACGTAATTGGAATGGTGAGCTAAAAGCTGTTTATGAGCAGTTAAAGTAAGGGATTTAAAATGAAAAGATTATTCGTATTAATGACTTTAATGCTCAGCTTTAGCGTTGCAGCTGTGATTGATGTATATAAATTTGAGACTGATGAGCAGGAAGCGTTATTTAAAACATTAACGGCAGAATTACGTTGCCCTAAATGTCAAAACAATAACCTTGCAGATTCCAATGCCTCAATTGCCAAAGATATGCGTCAAAAAACTTATAACATGGTTATTGAAGGTAAAAATGAAGATCAGATTGTCACTTACTGGATTGATCGATTTGGCAACTTTGTTCTGTACAAACCGCCGGTAACATTAGGGACTGCCATTTTATGGGTTGGTCCTGGTTTATTTGTGTTATTTGGTGGCATCATTATTGTTCGCAATAGCCGCCGTAAAAGTAGCGTTGTTGCTGATGAAGATAGCGATGATGAGTTAACGAGTGCGGAGAAAGACCGTTTGGCCAAAATTCTAAAGGATAGCGAGAAATAGCATGTTGTTATTTTGGATAGTAAGTATTTTATTGGTGATCGTTGCCGCCTTGGCGTTTGTTATCCCCGTTACAGGTGAGAGCAAGTTAACAGGCGGGACGCGAGACCAATTAAACAAAGACCTGTATAAAAGTCGTGTTAGCGAATTAGCGGATGATGAAGACCAAGGTCTATTAGATAATAGCGAAGAATTCATTGACGAAATGCAACGTGGTCTATTAGATGATGTTGTTGATGAGAAGGCTGTCGCAGTAAATAAAGCTAACTCGCCATTAATTTGGATTTCGGGTTTGGTGTTCTTAGTTGTGTTCTCTGTATCGGTATATTTAACGTTAGGCGCAAGTGCAAAAGTGAGTGATTGGCAAGACGTTTACGCCCGCTTACCTGAGCTAACCAACCGAGTTATGAATGAAGGTGATAAAGTCACTGATCAAGAGATCGCTGACTTTAAACTGGCATTAAGTACTAAGATGATGGCTGAGCCGGATAATGAATTTGGTTGGTTATTGCTGGGCCGCTTAAACGTGGCATTGGGTGATTCTAATGCTGCATTTATTGCCATGGAGCGTGCTTATAAATTAGCTCCGCTGAACACATCAATCGTGACGGGTTATGCGCAAGCATTAATGCTGAGCGATGATCCAGCACAAAATAACTTAGCCCGTAAAATATTGATGGAACTGAAACAAGATAAACCTGATGATATCGAAGTATTATCGACTTCTGCGTTTATGGCGTTAGAAAATCAAGATTACCTAGGTGCAATCGAACAATGGCAACGTATGTTACCGTTACTGGCTGGTCAGCCAGACCGCATCGAAATGATCCAGGGTAGTATTGAGTACGCAAGAAAGCAGATTGAAGCAAAAGGTGGCTCTGCGCCAGCTATCGCTGAAACAGCTACGGATAATCGTCCTGTAGCTGCAGTCACTGAAGCGCCGATGGATAATGGACAAGTTACGATCACCATTACTGCTGATCAAGCTGAGCTTAAAGGTTATTTGTATGTTTACGTGCAAGCAGCTGCTGGCCCTAAGGCGCCACTGGCGGTGAAACGTATCATGGATCCAACGTTCCCATTAACTATCTCATTATCTGATAGTGATGCAATGATGGCGCAAATGAAAATGTCGCAATTCCCATCAATTAAAGTCAGCGCTAAGCTGTCTCAAGATGCGGATGTGACAACTAAAGAAGATGATATCAACAGTAATATCGTGATAGTGAATGAAGGTGATGCACGCTCTGTGACGCTTAACTTCAGTCGTTAATTTGTTCATAGTGTTACTGATGTTGTAACACCTTCCTAACGCTGTTAACAAGCCCTGTGGACATTACGTATGTAATATCCGCGGGGCTTTTTAGTATCTGTTATCTGGTTTTTTAAATTAAACACGGACAAAAATGTTTATGATGAAACGCCCAAAAATACCAAGCTGCACGTCATTAATAAGGCGTTAAACGGCATCGAGGAGTTGTTAGTGTTAAAAGTAAGAGTGAACATTGCAGAGAAACAAGCGAAGAAGCTCATTTTCGATCTGGTTAAGTATAGTGACCACTCAAATCGTGATTTGACTGATGGCCTGAAAAATAAAACCATCGAGCAGTGGTTCGAGCAGAATCAATACCCCTTTAAGCGTTTAGTCTCAGACTCCCGAAATTGGGATTATACGGTGCCATTTGTCGAAAACACCATGGATAGCAAGATCTACATCAGTGGTGAAGGCATTCTCAATGTGAATGATTATCAAGGTGAGTTTGACTCTGCGCTGGCATATCGTGATGTAGCGATTAACGAGGCCGACATTGCTGCGGGCTATGCAGCGTACTCTGCGTGCATAACCAAGCTATTCGTATCTTTGACGTCATATTTATCCGCTAAAGCTCAAGCCTACAATGTTGATAGTGCAGACGTGATTGATAATGAAGATAAGAGCGTATCTCTAGAAGACAGAATCAGCCAATGGGTGCCTATATTCACTGCTGGTAAAGCATTAGATATTAATAACAAATCTTGGGCGCTGTTTACAGCACAATTGGCAGAATGCAATGTACTGGTTGATAATGCACACGTGAGCAATCCGACACTGGCAACGGATGGTTTATCAGCGACGCAACTTGCTGCCAAAGTGAATGACTTGCGCGGGGGCATTATTAGTATCATGTATGAACTGCATGTATTACTGAACGATGACATTAAATCTCAATTGATTAGATCGGCCTATTTTCCTGATGTCTATGTATCCGAAGCTGCTTAGCTTTTGTTTCTAATCAAAAGTAATTTAAATAGCCCTGTAGCAATAATGTCTATAGGGCTTTTTTTGTTGCTATTATCGCGAAAATACCTATGATACGCGCTCTATTACTTCGATTACTTAATGCGGGTTGACTATGTATAAATTAAATCTTGATATTGCTGACTTCATGGAAAATTATTGGCAGAAAAAACCACTGCTAATTAAAGCGGGATTCAAGGATTTTGTCGATCCAATTAGCCCAGATGAAATTGCTGGTTTAGCGATGGAAGAAGAGATCACATCACGTATGGTATGGCGTGAAGAAGATAAATGGCAAGCGCAATGCGGTCCTTTTACTGAGTTTGAACGTATGGAACAAGATGGCTCTGCTATCTTAGTGCAAGCGATCAACCATTGGCATGAACCTTCGGCTGAATTGGCTAATACCTTTAACTTTATCCCGAGCTGGCGCTTTGATGATTTGATGGTTTCTTACAGCACCGATACCGGTGGTGTAGGTCCGCATGTTGACCGTTATTGTGTATTCATTATTCAAGGCTTAGGCAAGCGTCATTGGCGTGTTGGTGCTCAGGATATGAATCCACAAGAGTTTGCCGCTAACGGTGCTCTGAAGCACTGTGAAGCGTTTGATGCGGTGATTGATACTGTACTAGAACCAGGCGATATTTTATATATCCCACCTTATGCACCGCATGAAGGTTATGCTGTTGGCGAAGCGATTAACTACTCAGTTGGTTTCCGTGCCCAAGACCAAAAAGAACTGTTAAACGATTTTGGTGATTACCTATTACAGCAAGAAAAAGAGTTTGTTCGTTATAGCGATAAAAACCTAAAACCGCGTGCAGAACATGGCTCAATCGAAGCAAGTGAAGTGCAAGGCTTAACAGATATCATGACATCATTAATGGCTGATAAAAGCGTTATGCATGACTTCCTTGGCCGTCATTACAGTGAATCTGCACATGAGTTAGATTTAGTTGCGCCAGAAGGCGGTTACATTGCTGATTACGCGATCGTCGTTGATGAAATCGGTATGGAATCTTATTTACGTAAAGTGAATGGTCTAAAGACCTTGTACTTCCCTGAAATGCCAACCAGCTGTTTCATTGATGGCGAGCGTTATGACTTTGATGCCAGTATTGCTGCAAGCGTGCAAACATTATGTAATACCACTGAGCAGTCAGCAAAAGAACTTGAAGTATTAATGAAAGATAAAGCATTTGGTCAGCAACTGATTGAATGGGTTAACTTAGGTTACTGGCACTTTGAGTAATGCTTAATACGTTGTTAGTGTGAACTAGCAAGCATTAGTTAGTAAACATTAGCGAGTAAAAAAGCATAGCACTAAGGCTTCATGGTCTTGGTGCTTTTTTTGTCTGCGATTTGGCAAGGTGAGTATTTACTGTTTTTCAGGTAAAAAATAACCCCAGTTATTTACATAACTGGGGTTAGGAAGATTAACTAAAAATAATTACTTATTTTTTAGCGTTGTCTTCTTTAACTTTAGCGATAACGCCTTCAGCTACGTTAGCTGGACAAGGGTTGTAGTGTGAGAACTCCATAGAGAACTGACCACGACCAGATGTCATTGTACGTAGTGAACCGATGTAACCAAACATTTCTGAAAGAGGTACGTCAGCTTTAATACGAACACCAGTGTTACCAGCGTCTTGACCTGCAATCATACCGCGACGACGGTTAAGATCACCAATTACGTCACCAACGTGATCGTCTGGCGTGAATACGTCAACTTTCATGATTGGTTCGATTAACTGTGCGCCAGCTTTCGGGATAGACTGACGGAATGCGCCACGTGCTGCAAGTTCGAATGCTACTGCTGATGAATCCACTGCGTGGAAGCCACCATCGTATAGTTCGATTTCAACGTCTAGTACTGGGAAACCAGCTAGAACACCTGTGTCCATAAGGCTCTTGAAGCCTTTTTCAACAGCAGGGAAGAATTCTTTAGGTACGTTACCACCAACAACAGTTGATGTGAACACGAAACCAGTACCTGGTTCGCCTGGCTTGATACGGTAATCAATTTTACCGAATTGACCACTACCACCAGATTGTTTCTTATGCGTGTAGCTATCTTCAATTGCTTGAGTAATAGTTTCACGGTAAGCAACCTGAGGAGCACCAACAACTAGATCAACGCCGTATGTACGCTTAAGGATATCAACCTTAATGTCTAGGTGAAGTTCACCCATACCTGAAAGGATTGTTTCGCCTGAATCTTGGTCAGTTTCAACTTTGAAAGTTGGATCTTCAGCAACCATTTTACCGATCGCAATACCCATTTTCTCAGTAGAACCTTTATCTTTTGGTGTAACAGAGATAGAGATTACTGGTTCAGGGAATACCATAGCTTCTAGAATGATAGGATCTTTCGGATCACATAAAGTGTGACCAGTTTGAACGTTACCTTTCATGCCTACGATTGCAAGAATATCACCAGCTTGTGCTGATGTTAGTTCGTTACGATCATCTGCTTGCATTTCACACATACGACCAACACGCTCAGTTTTACCTGTAGCAGCGTTAAGAATAGTATCACCTTTTTTCAACGTACCAGAATAGATACGGATGAAAGTAAGGGCACCGAAACGGTCATCTGAAATTTTGAATGCTAATGCTTTGAAAGTTTCGTCAGCAGAAACGAATGCAACTTTACCAGTTGGTTCGCCTTCTTCATCTGTAAGCGGCTGAGGATCAACGTCAGTTGGGCTTGGTAGGTAATCTACTACAGCGTCAAGAATTAGTTGCATACCTTTGTTCTTAAATGCAGAACCACAGTAAGTTGGGAAGAAGTCCATTGTACGTGTACCTTTACGGATACAACGTTTGATTTCTTCAATAGAAGGTTCAGTACCTTCCATGTAAGCTTCCATTAGGTCATCGTCTTGCTCTACAGCAGTTTCGATTAGCATTTCACGGTATTCTTCTACTTTATCAGCCATGTCCGCAGGAACATCTGTGATTTCGTAGTTTTCTGGAAGACCAGTTTCATCCCAAACGTACGCTTTACGCGTAAGAAGGTCAACAACACCAACGAAATCATCTTCGATACCGATTGGTAGAACCATCACTAGTGGGTTAGCATCTAGTACGTCTTGAGTTTGCTTAACAACGCGATAAAAATCAGCACCCATACGGTCTAATGTATTTACGAAGATAATACGCGCAACTTCTGAGTCATTCGCATAACGCCAGTTAGTTTCTGATTGTGGTTCAACACCACCAGAACCACAGAATACACCGATACCGCCATCAAGTACTTTAAGTGAACGGTAAACTTCTACTGTGAAGTCAACGTGTCCAGGAGTATCGATTACGTTAAAACGGTGATCTTTCCAGAAGCAAGTTACGGCTGCTGATTGGATAGTAATACCGCGCTCAGCTTCCTGTTCCATGAAATCTGTAGTTGACTCACCGTCATGTACTTCACCAGTTTTGTGAATTTGACCAGTAAGTTTTAAAATACGTTCAGTTGTCGTTGTTTTACCAGCATCAACGTGAGCGAAGATACCGATATTTCTGTATTTAGATAAATCTGCCATTATGTTCTCTATAATTTATTTATGTAAAGATTCGCGCGGAGTATATCACGTTTTTTTGGGAACAAAAAAGAGCTAGCTGGCTATAAGCTAGCATTTAAGCTGTTTTTTCTCATTTCTATATAATTAATCTAGCTTAAGGCGCCGAAAATGGAATCTGCGGTGGATTTATCGAGGTTTCACTCTAAAAACAGGCGCAATTATAGCCATTTCTGTTTTTAGTGTTTATTTATATGTCAGTTAAAACTGCTTTAAAAGCTCTGGATTGTAGTCATCAACGGAAATGGTTAAATTCTTTGCAATGATTAGACTGTCGAGTTTCGCCATCTCTTCCGTCAAGCCTTCTATTGTTAATGTATTGTTATCTAGGTTATATTGCTGCTTCGATGCGGCGTAATAGTAATGCAGGATAGTGATCGCATCTATATTGGTATTATCGCTGTTTGCTAATGCTGCTTTGATGTGATGGAGCTTACGATAAATTTGGTTATTCGCTTGTTTTAGATCCCATACATACATGACTTCAGTTAAATAAGGGTGGCGGCGAACAAGGTTAAATAGTATTAGCAAACTGATGACACCGAGGATCACACCGACTACATTGAGCTTAAAGTTATTGCCATCAGCAGCGGCAAAAAAGTGAATTAAAATTTGACCATAAAACAAGGCAAAAAAGATTAAAATGGCAGTCGCAACCACACTTGCCATGTTTAAGTGTTTACGGTAACGCTCTTTATCTATCTGTTGTAATTTCATTTACTTTTCGCTCTTTAATGATGAGTGAACATACTAACAAATAAGGGCATGAATAATAATGTTAACCACTGATAAATGACTAAATAAATGTAAATTCATTGGCCGTAGATGGAATAGCTCGGCGCTAAATTAGCAAGGTCGATGTGGTTAGTAAAGAAAGGGAAATAAGCGCATTGCCTTTTATTAGCAAAGACAATGCGTACAGAACCATTTATAGACAAGCGCTTGATTACATTAAGCGCTCGTTATAGATAAATGCTTAAGCGTTGTTGCTGCTGCTCTTTGGTGTTGAACCTGCAGGGCGACGACGGTTGCCTTTATTTGCAGATGGGTTTGCAGCTGGAGCTGCTGCAGTGCGCTGGCCGGTGTGACGACGGTTTTTACTTGCCGGTTTGTGGCCACGTGAATTTTCAGCTGAACGTTGACCGTCTTGATGCTCTTTCTTTGGTTTTTTCGCTTTTGGTGGACGAATGCCCGGTGTAGTAGGGAATGAATCCATAGGTGCAAAACCGTCAACTACAACACGATCAAGGTGTTTTTGCGTTAACTGCTCAATCGCAACAAGCTCTTTCATTTCATCCTGACAAACTAAAGAGATTGCAGTACCTTCAGCACCAGCACGGCCGGTACGGCCAATACGGTGTACATAATCTTCTGGTACGTTTGGTAATTCGAAGTTAACAACTTGTGGTAGTTGTTCGATATCGATACCACGTGCGGCAATATCTGTTGCAATAAGTGCTCTTACTTCACCTGACTTGAAATTCGCTAGTGCTTTAGTTCGTGCACTTTGACTCTTGTTACCGTGAATCGCTGCAGCATTAATGCCTTGCTCTTCTAAGTGTTTTGTTAATTTGTTGGCGCCGTGCTTAGTTTTGGTAAATACCAATACTTGTTTCCAGTCGTTCTCTTTAATCAAGTGCGTTAATAGCAGTGGTTTTTTCTTCTTATCTACTGGGTGCATCCATTGCTCAACAGATTTAGCCGCTGCGTTACGTGGCGTTACTGAAATTTCAACAGGATCGTTAATCAAACCTTTCGCAAGCTGACGAATATCATCAGAGAAAGTTGCTGAGAATAATAAATTTTGGCGTTTTTGTGGTAATACGGCAAGGATTTTACGAATATCACGTAAGAAGCCCATATCAAGCATACGGTCAGCTTCGTCTAATACCAATATTTCTAATTGATGAAAGCGAATTGCGTTTTGATTATATAGATCTAACAAACGACCGGGCGTTGCTACCAAGATATCAACACCGCGACGTAAACGCGCCATTTGTGGGTTGATTTTAACGCCACCAAATACAACAGTAGATGTTAAACGTAAGTGTTTGCTATATACCTCAACGTTTTCAGCAATCTGAGCTGCTAATTCACGTGTTGGCGTTAAGATTAACGTTCGTGCTTGATTAGCACGTGGGCGTGGACCTTGGCTTAGTTTTTCTAGAATAGGTAGAGTAAAACCAGCTGTTTTACCTGTTCCTGTTTGTGCCGCAGCCATTACATCCCTACCTGACAGTACAGCTGGTATTGCTTGCGCTTGAATTGCCGATGGTGTGTCGTAGCCTTTTTCTGCTACAGCTTTTAGGATTGGTGCGGATAAACCGAGGTCGGTAAAACTCATATAGTGTCTCTTTATCTATGTGGTTGCTATTGATGTGCTTAGTATTACAGCGGTGCTGCAGGGTACATGATAGGTTGCTCAAGTGCAAACTAGATAATAACAGTTAACTTAATGTGGGAATTGAGAATAACCTTGTTGACACTAAACCTTAAGTCTATATAATCAGCCGCAGCTTTAAGGTTAGTTTTATGAATGAATTCCATTTCGAAGTTTTTTTAGTACCTCGTCCTGTTTGATCATAAGTAAGTAGTAACACTTCCAGCAACACCCGGCATTTATGCCAATTATATTACAAATAGGATACTATTATGTCTAAAATTACTGGTACAGTAAAATGGTTTAACGAAACTAAAGGTTTCGGTTTCATTCAACAAGAAAACGGCCCTGATGTGTTCGCACATTTCAGCGCTATCGAAAGTGACGGTTTCCGTACACTTTTAGAAAACCAAAAAGTTGAATTCAACGTTACTGATGGCCAAAAAGGTCCTCAAGCGGAAAACATCGTAGTACTTTAATTCTTTGAATTAATAGTCACTAAGATTGTTTACTTAAATGAATTGATGATAAATCGAAACGTTTAAGTATAAAGGGCATGTTCTTCGGAACTTGCCCTTTTTGTTTATCTACTATAACCATTTAAAGGTACGCCTGTGAGCCAAACTGATTTTTCTTCTCTAAATTTACGTCCAGAACTTGTCTCTAACCTGGATACGCTCGGTTATACCGAAATGACACCAATTCAAGCACAAAGCTTACCGTCGATCCTTGAAGGTAAAGATGTAATTGGTCAAGGTAAAACAGGTTCAGGTAAAACAGCTGCTTTTGGTTTAGGTTTACTGCAGCGCTTAGACGTTGAACGTTTCCGTATTCAAACGTTAGTACTTTGTCCTACCCGTGAATTAGCCGACCAAGTAGCGAAAGAAATTCGTAAATTAGCACGTGCAATTCATAACATTAAAGTATTAACTCTGTGTGGTGGTATGCCATTTGGCCCACAAATCGGTTCATTAGAACACGGCGCACATATCATTGTTGGTACACCTGGTCGCGTATTAGATCACTTAACGAAAGGCACGTTACGATTAGATAATCTAACTACTTTTGTACTTGATGAAGCTGACCGTATGTTGGAAATGGGTTTCCAAGATGCACTTGACGCAATTGTTGAGAAAGCACCAAGCGACCGTCAAACATTATTATTCAGTGCAACGTTCCCGAAAAAGATTGAAGCAATTGCATCGAAAATAATGAAGAACCCAGAAATGGTTGAAGTAGCATCGACACATGACGATAGCTCTATCAAACAGCATTTCTATAAAGTAAAAAACTTTGGTGAACGTTTAGATACAGTACGTGGCTTATTACTACAGCACAAACCTGAATCAACGGTTATCTTTTGTAATACCAAGAAACACGTGCAAGATGTTGCTGATGAGTTAGGCCACTTTGGCTTTAGCATCATTGCATTGCATGGTGACTTAGAGCAGCGCGATCGTGACCAAGCGCTAGTTCGTTTTGCAACGAAGAGCGTTTCTGTTCTTGTTGCTACTGACGTTGCATCTCGTGGTCTGGATATTGAATCTCTTGATGCGGTAATCAACTTCAACGTTGCACACGACAGCGAAATACATGTTCACCGTATTGGTCGTACTGGCCGTGCTGGTAGTAAAGGTATTGCTTGTACTTTATTTGATGATAAGGAAGGTTATCAAGTTGCAC
>NZ_JASJHF010000026.1:0-16487 GCF_033791185.1 Moritella sp.
ACGATTAAATTCTCAGGGCGGGGTGTAATTCCCCACCGGCGGTAATAACCAAGATGGTCGATTCATTTTACAATCATCATCCTGTTTCAGCCCGCGAGCGCCTAAGTCTAGTTAGATTGAATAAATCTTAGCTTAGGGTCAGCAGATCTGGTGAACGCTATGCCATATAGCCTAGTCCAGAGCCGACGGTAATGTTCATATCATAAGGTATGACTAAGTCCGGATGAGAGAGAATATAAGATGCGTTACATCTGCCTTGGTAGATGGCGAATAACGTACCTCTAATTCTGCACGCCCTGATTCTGGAACCCATATTTTTATAGTTGTATATTAAGGATTAAAACCATGAATCAGTCTTTACTCTCCCCTTTTGGCGACGCAATCACACGTGTTGAAACAGCATTAACGGCATTACGTTTAGGCAAAGGGGTTTTAGTTGTTGATGATGAAGACCGCGAAAATGAAGGTGATATGGTGTATGCGGCAGAGTCGCTTACCAATGAGCAAATGGCACTATTGATCCGTGAAGGCAGTGGTATTGTTTGTGTTTGTCTGCCTGATGAGCGGGTTAAACATTTAGAACTTGCGCCTATGGTTGAGAATAACTCAAGCCAGTATGGCACAGCATTTACCGTGAGCATTGAAGCGGCAGTTGGTGTGACAACGGGCGTATCAGCAGCTGATCGTGTTACCACGATTAAAGCCGCGATTGCAGATAACGCGATGCCAAGTGACCTTGCCCGTCCCGGTCATGTTTACCCACTACGCGCGCAACCAGGCGGTGTTTTAACACGCCGTGGTCATACCGAAGGTACTATTGATTTAATGAAACTAGCCGGATTAAAGCCAGCGGGGGTATTATGTGAGGTCACCAATCCCGACGGTACTATGGCGCGTTTACCTGAAATCATTACCTTTGGTGAAAAGCATGACTTACCGGTATTAACCATTGAAGACATTGTCACTTACCGTAATGCTCTATTAGAGCAAGTCGGTTAACCACCTAGATGTACTAAAATGTCAGCGCTATAGAAACATTCTTGCGATAAATGTGACACACTAGCGGCCGACTCGAGAAGTTTACCTTATACTTAGAGTATTGCTGTTTGTGTTCAAGCGCTTACAAGTTAGAAAATAGCTACAATTGAGATCGTCAAAATAGCGTTCTCAATTGTATAGGTTAAAACGCCCGCCATAAATCACCTTTCCTTACTTCTGATATACGCTAACGCCACAGCCATTGATATAAAAATCGATAAAAATCGCTCCTCTACTGATTTTTAACCATGACTAAAAGGACACAGTTGATGAAGAAAAAACCAACACAACTTATCAAATTAGCACTTCTTAGCAGTTGCATTATATCAGTCTTCACAGGTACAGCTCTTGCTTCCCCCGCTTCTGAAGGTACTGTCACACCAGGCTTTAATCATAAAATCCCTGAAGAGATAATGACCCCAAATAAGGTTGAAACTCGTCTTGGCGAGCTTAATTTTTATGATGGTATCCCAACTCAAGCGACTCTCGACAAGGTATATGATAATTTAGACTTCATTCGAGGTGTCGATGTATTTCTTAATTTTATTCCCGCAACATCAATCGAAGGGATCCGTTTAGGCTTTAAATCTCTGGGTGCCGATGACTCAAATGAAGTCTTAGTATTCGATAATCTCATGGATTCTAATCCCTTATTTTTAACCGGTAACACAGATACAGTTTACGCTGGTGCCATGCTCGACCTTGAAAAAGACGGTGTGACAGTGGTTGAGATACCAGCAGGAGCAGGACCTGGTACGCTGAATGATGCTTTTTTCCGTTTTGTAGTCGATATGGGCGCACCAGGACCTGATGCACAGAAAGGTGGCACATATGTTATTTTGCCGCCAGATTATGAGGGAGAGTTAAAGCCAACCCTTAATGCCATGCAGGACAGAGATAAGGACACGAGAGCAAGTATCATGATTGGCGATACACAACAGAAAGTGTGGATCACACAATCAACAAGTTATAATAATTGGCTTATTTTACGCGGTTTCTTGAAAGACGGAAAACCTGATCATGCTGCGAATATGTGGCGTACAGGTCTCAAAATATATCCGCTGGCTGACGCTAATAACCCAAAAAAAATGAAATTTATCAATGGTTCGGGTAAGTATTTTAATACTGTTCATGCTAATGATTATAAGTTTTATGAGGAACTTTGGCATGTGATCCAAAAAGAGCCAATAGCATTTATCGACTCAGAACTTCGTGGCCAGGCTACTGCTATTGGTATTGAGAAAGGTAAACCTTTCGAACCCGATGCACGCATGAAGGCTATTTTAAAAGATGCAGTCGCCGTTGGTAATGCCACAGCACGGGCTATCGCCTTTAAGTCTCGAGATAAGAGTGCTTATCTATTTGAAGGCAAGCAGTGGTTTACAGGCTTTATTGGACGAGATTATCGTTGGTTAAAGGATGACGGTAATGGCGGAAGAAACATGGATGCACGAACGCTATTTTTCTACATTGCAACTGTAAACACCCCCGCGATGGCATTGCAAATACCCGGGGTTGGGTCTAATTATGCCATGACAACAGGCGATAATAATGGCGACATTCTTTATGGTAAAAAGAATTATAAAGTCACCTTGCCGGCTGATGCACCAGCTAAAGATTTCTGGTCAATGGTTGCTTACGATCCACAAACGCGCTCAGAACTACAAGTGCCGAATGGCTCGCTTTTCCCAAGTAAGAACAATAAACGTGATGAACTTATCTATAATAAAGACGGCTCAGTCACCTTGTACTTTGGACCTGATGCACCAAAAGGTTTAGAGGTAAACTGGACCGAAACCACACCCGGTAAAGCTTGGTTTGCTATGTTACGTTTATATGGCCCGCTGCAACCTTGGTTCGATAAAACTTGGCAGCCAAGTGACTTTGAATTGATAAAGTAACGCAGTAGTTAAACCGCCCCTATAAATCAGTCAATAAAGAGCAAAGGCCGCTTCTCACCATAACAGAGGTGGCCTTTTGCTGTACTACTTAGATGCTGCAGGAATAGTATTGTCCGTTACTAATTCAGCCTCTCCGCGCTTTGCTTTATCAGTATTAACAAGCTCGCCTTTATACATGGCGACTTTGATAAAGAACACCATAAACAACAAATCATTTAAACCGTAAATAGTATAAAAGATACCGGCAAACAAGTCTGTCTCATACAAGGTAAATAAGCTATTTGTTGCTAACCAATAAACCCATGCACACACATACACCAGTTTCTCAATCGCAAAAACAGAAACTAACAAACGGATACTACCTTTCGTCATAGCGGCAGCAAAGTAAGCCAGTCCCCATACTATAATCATCACCAAACCAAAGTTAGACATGACAACCGGGTCAGCTTCATTAATGGCGGTATTACTAAATAACTGTGAGAATGTCAGCACACCGCCAATATTAACCAAAGCGGCGAGTATAAGACCATATTTAATTACTTTGCTATTCATTATGATTCCCTTATTAAATTTCGGTATAAATCTATCGGTTTATGACCACAATATAAAACATAAAATCCGATTTTATTTATAACTATCATTAAAATTTAATAAAGATCACAGCAATAACCTAATTATTTATCGATTCATACTGACTTCATCTAACTTGTTTTAACATTTAGTCGCGCGTATCACGCTACCATTTAGCTTTAATCATTTATTAAAGTCATAAATTAGTTCTTGCGAATCAGACAAGATAACTTCTTCGAATTGCCAAGTTGGATCGGGGATAGTTAGCGCATCAAATTGCACCGGATCATCACCAACCGCACCACAGCTAAACGCAGCGGTATAATATCCTGATGGTAGATAACCAAAAGCATAATCGCCAGTGCCTAAATCAACAGATGTAGATGCGTACGGAGCCAATGAACCAACATCAGGTAAGGTGCCATTAAATGTATCGTCACTAGCGTCAAAATTATCCACGAGCTTAGTGCTATCTAAATCACGTCCTGCGTATAAGTAGACATAATTACCGGTATCGTTGACACAAGAACCAGCAGCAAATAAATCATTATCGACCGTTCCTTTCAGCGATGCAGCCGTATCATTGTCAATAATAGTCACACCATGTGGCTTCAAGATATAACCCTTGTTATTAACACTGTTACCACGCATTACCAAAGATTGACGTAAGTCGAATTCAATAGTAAAGCTTTGCACCGTTTCGTCATTGATAGTAAAACTGCCCAGCTTTAATTTATTACTCGGCTGTTTTAATTCATTAGTACCATCATTATCAATGACATAACTCAAGCTTTTATTCGCTTCGATATGAAGAATTAATTCTTTATAGTCACCGGTAGGTAATGCTTGGTCAGTTAAAATGAGGGCGGCATTTGAGCCAGGGTAGTCGAGCAAGTCAATTTGTTGATAGCTATTACCATCGAGGTCTTCATCAACAGCAACAATAATACGCGTGCCATCGGCATGAATGAACTCTAATTGGTCGAATGCAATAACCACATTATTAGCACTATCAACGGGGGCATCAGAGACTGAAAAAGAAACATTGGAAAATGAAGTCGCATCATTATTATTGCTATCATCACAAGCCGCAACCAACAAGGATGCCGCCACAACCACACAAGATTTAATAAACTTCAAGATATCACCCGCAAATAAAGACATATACATCAACTATAGGCGTTGATGTGATATATATCACTTATGAGCGATAATACTTCAACATAAACTCTCTTGCTTGTTCTTCTCAAAAAAGGCCGTTATTGCACGTGCTGCTAGCGGTTTACTAAAGTAATAACCCTGGCCATATTCACAATCATATTGTTGTAAAAATTCAAGCTGCGATGAAACTTCAATACCTTCGGCGATAACCGCTAAGTTCATGTTATGTGACATGGTAATAATGGTTTCAATTAAAATATCATCGCGGGCATTACCAATTTCATTAACGAATGAACGGTCAATTTTAATTTTATCTAGCTGAAAACGAGACAAATAACTCAAGCTTGAGTAACCCGTGCCGAAGTCATCTAAAGCAATTTTAATACCCATCGCTCTAAACTGTGAAATTTTAGCGAGAGCCTCATCACCACCATCGATTAACACAGACTCCGTGATCTCCAAGGTTAATTGTTGCGCTTTAACATCGTGCTTTATTAACGCCTCAGAAATGATCTGAAGAAGCGTATTATCTTGTAACTGTAGCGGGGATAAATTCACAGCGATCTCGTTAATATCGATACGGTCGTCAGTATTCCACAGCGCTAATTGACGAAGCGCCTCGCATACAACCCAACGACCAATATCAATAATCAAACCTGTTTTCTCAGCTAACTCAATAAACTGTAATGGCTGTACTAAACCGCGGCTCGGATGCTGCCAGCGTACTAAGGCTTCTGCTAATCCATAGGTACCGGTTGTTAAATTAATAATAGGCTGATAATGCAAGCATAACTCATCGCGAGATATTGCATGGCGCAACTCAGCTTCGAGTTCGAACAGTTCATGACCCGCGGTCTCCATTTCTGGCTTGAAAAAATTAATCTGATGTGTCTTATTATCACCGGTTTTTTCAACCGCAAGATCAGCAAAATCCATCAATTTACTGGCATCTTTAATCTGACATTCTTGGCTAAGCACCACCCCGCAACGCGCTTGGCAAGCATGAGAGATCGCTCCCACTGGAATTGGCGTTGCGATAGACTCTAAAATACAATGAATTCTATTTTCTAATAAGTCACGCTGGCTATAAGGTAAAATAAATACAAATTCATCACCACACCAGCGACTCACCTCTTCATAATCTCGGCATAATACAGCCAGCCTATTAGCAATTCCAGCTAATAACGCATCACCAATATCATGACCAAAGCGGTCATTTAAAACACCAAAATTATCGATATCAATGAGTACTAACGCAAATGGTGCATAGTGCTGAGATAAACGACTTTCAATGCTATTTAATAACGCGTAGCGATTTGGTAATTGTGTTAATTGATCAAAATAAACTAATCGTTTTAGCTCTTGTCGTTGTTTCTTTTGCTCTGTGATAACCAAGTTAAAATGATCTGATATAACTGATAATTCCTGAACATGTTTAAACTTATTATTTAACACCCGATTATTTGGCACTGCTTCTGCGTACTTGAAATGTTCAGCAATAACATGTGATACAGCTTCAAGTAATTGATAAATAGGTGTAATAATCTTAGCTCGCAGACCCAAGAATAAGATCAAACTTAATGTCGTCAGACTAAATAATAAGGTAAGGATGCTTTGCTGTAACTTAACATACGCATTGGCATAAGCACTTTCTAATGGTAAAGCGATAATCACGAAGGTATCACGACTACCCGCAATCATCTGTTTATAAGCCACGAGATAAGGAATGTTATCCGTCGCTTTAACTTCATAAACGCCTTCTGCTTGCGGATCTAAATTGGCGACGATAACGGCCAAGTTTTCTTTCGCGGTGCCAATACCATAATGCGATGCGATAACCTGACCATGGCTATCAATAACAAAAGCCGAGCCATCTTTAGGGAAGAAGCTATCGGTTAATTGTTTATTCCACCATTGCAGCGATATAACCGCAACAGCAGCAGCGATAATCTTATTGTCATTATCGTAAACAGGTACCGCAAAATTCATCGAAGCGAGCTCACTCGCTCTATCATGCTGAAATTTGCTCATTGAATAGAGACCATTTTCAATGGTATTACGAAAATATGCTCGGTCAGCAACATTCACCACCTCTGACAATGGCAAAGCATTACAAAGCAGATCACCATTTGCCAATGGCACTCCGATATTAGTAAAAAGTGGATTCATGCGTTGAATACGCGAAACAAAAATAGAGCAACGCGGATCTGCGGGATCCTGAAGGGCACTGTCTTGTGCTAAGTTCAATAAGATCTGTTTGGTATAATCAATTTTATTTTGTTGCTGGGTGACGACTTTTTCAGTAAACAGGAATGCTTCATCACGTATTTTTTGTTTTTCAGCGATAAAATCGTACCAAATATTAAATAGCATTACTGTAAACGCAGGGATCAAAGCAACTATTAAAATGATAATAAATCGCGATACCATAGGTCGTATTACCGGCAAACCATTCCCCTCTAACAGTAAATGTCATCGTATTTTAATAACATTTACTGTTACTACAATTAATTAGTTGATCGTAATTAGAGGTTATAGTTTACCGATAGAAGTAGTCAATGTGAATGCTAGTGATTAATTTTAAAGACGATTACTCACCTAGATAAACATTAATAATAGTGTAGGTAGGGAGGGACCCACAACAAAATCCTCTATTTTATCGACGCTGAGTCAGTAATTAGTACAGCCTGCGACGCTTAGAACAACGATTATAACTAATAATCGCATTAACAAAAAATAGGCATGGCGTAACCAGCATAAACACAGCCAATATTGCATAATAGTAAAAAGCCATATTATTTCCTTTGCATCTCCTCACGTGTCTATCGTGACACAGTGTTCAATCTATTAATCAAAACATATAGAGGACACTAAACTCCAGATTTATATTACTTTATGAGTATAAAGATAACTTATTAAGCCAATTTTGTGAGTTTGATCTATATCCAACGTGATGAGATTGCGATATGCATTCTCGTATGAATCGTTACATCGTCCGTCGAATTAATGTCACACTCGACATCGTCAATAAACGCCAGCAGCTGAGCAAGCCAATAACACCGACAAAACTCGCGCCAGCACCAATACCTAATAACCAATATTGGAAATGGAATGTGCCCGGCATCTCAAAAATACGGCTTTGTAAAATATATACACCCAGCTCCATGGCGATGCTTGCCATTAATCCAGCCAGTGCACCCAGCGCCACGAATTCAAATAACACACTATTACGCAGTAAGCGTCCACTTGCACCAAGCGTCCTTAATATAGCAAGTTCTCGCTCTCGCTCTTCCATACTGGCTTGTACTTGTGCCACTAATACTAAACTGCCAGCGAGCACCACCAGCACGAGAATAAATTCGATGGCAATAGATACTTGTCCGATGACACTTCTTAATTGGGTAATAATGGCATCCACATCAATTAAGGTGATCGTCGGATACTGACTCAGAAAATCCTGGAGCGCCTCGGTCGCATCATCCGGAACGTATAAAGACGAAATATAAGTCGCAGGGAAATCGGCTAATACATGTTGGTTGAAGATCATGTAAAAGTTAGGTTGCAGCGTCTGCCAATTAACCTTGCGTACATTACTGACCACAGCCTGAACTTCTTCACTACCTAACTGAAACGTTAAGTTATCACCAACGCTGACGCCTAACTTATCTGCCAGTGTAGACTCAATCGACACCAAAGCCCGCATATCATCAGCTTGCCACCAAGCGCCTGCAAGCAAACTATTTTCATACGGCAGCGCATCACGCCAGGTCATGTTTAACTCACGCCCTACGCCACGGCGACCATTATCAGCAGACTTAGTATCTTCCTTGCTGACGCGTTTCGTCACTTGGTCATCATTAATCTTGGTTAAACGACCGCGAACCACAGGAAATAGACCACTGGATTCAATTTTTAAGGTATCAACAAAGTTATTCACCTGTTCGACTTGGCTAGCCGTCACATTGACTAAAAAGCGATTGGCACTGTTATCTGGTAATTGCTGCTGCCAATCATCAATCAGGCCATTCTTCATCACCACGATAACGAGCAGTAATTGGATGGCAATCGTGAAACTAATCAACTGCACGGCATTTTCATTCGCGCGACGTTTTAAATTGGCTAATGCTAAATGCCAAGATTTACCCGCTTTACTGCCTGCTGAGCGTCCAGCCAACATAAACAAGCGACCAATCACTAACAGCACCAGCGCCACCAGCACGCCACCAATGAGTAACGCCGCACTGAGCTCGGCATCTTGGCTGAACAAATACAGCAGCGTGAAAATAGCAATTAAAGCAGGTAAAGGACTGACTAATCGCGATAATAAACTCGCATTGTTACCATTATCACGGCCACGTAACAGCGTCATCGGCGACGTTTGTACTAACTCTTTTAATGGCGTGATGGCAAAGGCAAAGGCACAAATAATCCCAGTGACCACAGCGACAATGAAAGGATAAGCCATATTGCCGGTGTCTGAGGTATCCAAATAATCGCGCATGGCATACAAACCAAGGTTCAGTATCAGATAACCAATAATCAAACCTAAACTAATGCTTAATACACTGAGCAGTGACCAATGCAGGCAATATAATTTTGCCACATAACGTTTTGAGGCGCCCATGGCTTTAAATACTGCCACCACAGGTTGGTGGCGCTGGCTATAACGACGGCTTGCTACCGCGACAGCGACAGATGCTAAAACAATACCTAACATACTCGCCAGAGACAGGTATTTATCTGCTTTGGTTAATGCTCTAGCAAGCGGTGAATTTTGCGATTTAATATCATACCAACGCTGATTATCACTTAACTGTGGGGTGAACCACTGCTCAAATGCAGCGATATTGTCGGCGTCTCCTACGAACAAATATTTATAACTTAATCGGCTGCCCGGTTGGATAAGTTCTGTTTTCTGCGCATCGATGGTATTAATAAATACCACAGGGCCTGAAGTGAACACGCTAAACGAGGCGTCCGGTATTTGGGTGAGCACGCCAGTGACTTTAAAGCGCATGACACCGACTTCAATACTGTCACCAACTTTAATACCTAACTGTCTTAGCCCTTTTGCTTCTAACCAAGCTTCGCCGGATTTTGGCGCGTTAGCCACAACCGCTTGTGTGGCATCCAATGATGGACTCACCAATAATTCACCACGCAATGGGTAGCTATCAGACACCGCAGACAAGGCAGCTAACGCCATCTGTTCATCAGTAAATACCATTGATGACATTTGTATCTGTTGCGCTTGAAGCAACGCAAAACTGCTGGCTTTGGCCAATACCGCAGGATCAATAACACTGCCGGTATCTAACACCCTATCGGCAGCAATAAAGGTACTGCTCTCGGCGGTTAATGCTTGTTTCACCCGACTCGAAAAGCCTGACAGCGCAAATACCGCAGACACAGCTAATACAATCGCCAACAAGATTATAGTCAGTTCTCCGCGCTTTAATTCGTGCTTTAACAGGCGCAGTGAATGTTTGTGCCAATAACTCATAGCGCCTCACTCAACTGACCGCTTTCCATGATCACTTGACGCTGACAACGCGCGGCTAATTTTGGATCATGTGTCACTAAAATCAGGGTTGTACCCACTTGTTGATTAATATCAAACAATAAATCAGCAATGTGTAAACCGGTTTTGGTGTCGAGGTTACCCGTCGGCTCATCGGCAAATAAAATATCCGGTTTCGAAATAAAGGCACGGGCAATCGCCACACGCTGTTGCTCACCACCAGAAAGCTGTGATGGGAAATGCTCGGCTCTGTCGGCTAAATCAACTTTGGCTAATAATTCTCGTGCTAATTGCTCAGGGTTATCCATACCCGCTAACTCGGCTGGTAGCATGATATTTTCTAACGCAGTTAAACTGTTGATAAGTAAGAATTGCTGAAAAATAAAACCAACATGTTTAGCACGAACAGCACTACGCTGCTCTTCATTAAAGTGGTGCAATGGCTGATTTTTAAGAAAAACTTCACCACTCGAGGGTAAATCTAGCCCCGCTATAATAGACAATAGGGTAGACTTACCAGAGCCAGACGCGCCAACAATCGCTAATGAATCACCTGCGGTCACAGCGAGATCCATCGGGTATAAAATATCGAGGGTTTTAGCCTCTGTTTTAACTGATTTAGTTAAGGCACTTACTTTTAATATAACGTCGGAATTTAGCTTCATGTTTAGAAATGCCTTTAAAGTATTATTATTGATGGTTATCTTGTTACCTGCAGCACATGCCACAGCTAACCATAAATTTTTGTTATTGGGTGACAGCCTTAGTGCCAGTTATGGCATGACACAAAGTGAAGGCTGGGTAACCCTGCTTAACCAACAGCTATTGAAGCAGAATGCACCCTACAACATAGTCAATGCCAGTATCAGTGGTGAGACTACCGCGGGTGGGCTGTCTCGCTTACCGGGTATTTTGGCTAAGCAATCCGTTGACGTGCTGATCATTGAGCTCGGTGGTAATGACGGTTTACGTGGTTTTCCACCGAAGTTAATCAAAAATAACCTAACCCAAATGGTGGATTTAGCCCACGCCAAGAATATTCCAGTGTACGTGATGAATATTCGTATTCCACCTAATTATGGTCCACGCTACAGTAAAATGTTCACCGATGTGTTTGTGCAAGTTGGCAGTGAAAAAGACATTCAAGTATTGCCGTTTTTTATGGAACAGATCGCGCTAGATCCAAATTTAATGCAAAACGACGGAATTCACCCTAACCGTATCGCCCAGCCTAAAATTGTCGATATTATGTCAAAGCAATTAGCCGACATTTATAACGCTAAGCACTAAAGCACTAAAGCATTTAAGCGCCATACATTAACGCATTAATCAATCGGTAACTGGTTAAGATAAACCAGTTTATCTTGCGGTGTCAGGATGGGTTTCACAAATGCAGGTAAAGTATTGTCAGAGTAGTTGTTTTAATCATGGCCTGCGTTAAAACAAGCCCATTTGTTGATCGGTTATCAAATCAAAGCTCAAACCAATAAAGGGTAAGATACCATCAGCAATTGGTTTCAATTGTTTTTCAATATAATGTTCAAAATCCAATACTGAATGTTGGTGCTCTACCGCTTCAGGACCACTGAGCGTGAGTACATAACTGATCCAGGCTTTGTGCTGATAACGCAGTGGTTGGCCTAATTGGCGGTTTTTCTCATCAGCTGCGCGCGCCGCTTTGACATGTGGCGGCACGTTTTTCACGTATAACGCTAACTCTTGGCGTAAACGCTTGCGGTAAACCAACTTGTCGTTAAACTCACCGGCTAAGGTTTTTTCGACAATTTCGAGTACGTAATCTTCTACCGCTATATTATGGAATACTCGGTGGTATAACTCCTGCTGGAACATCTTCGCAAGATCGGTCCAATCAGTACGTACCGTTTCCAGTCCTTTGAAGATCAGCTTTTCACCGTCTTTAGTATTCACTAAACCGGCATAGCGTTTTTTACTGCCTTTATCTAATCCGCGAATGGTCGGCATTAAAAACTTGTGATAATGCACTTCGTATTCAATATCTAAGAAGCAATCAATATCGTAATCGTCACGTAAGTGTCGCTGCCATTGTTGATTAATGTATTGCGATAGTTCGGCGCCCATACGATCTGCCTGCAAACCGCGATCGCCATCGCCATCAGTAAATTTCGCGCTATCAAGCAATACAAACGTCGAGTCAGTATCACCGTAGATCACCTTGTAACCCTTGGCTTCAATCCAACTTGCCGTGGTTTGCATGATCTCTTGACCACGCATGGTAATAGACGAGGCTAAACGGGTATCATAAAAACGGCAGCCACCCGATCCTAACACCCCATAAAACGAGTTCATTAAGATCTTAATGGCTTGCGAGCGCGCGGCATCTTTATCAAGTTTGGCTTGATCGCGCTGCGACCACAGTTCGGTAATAATATCAGGCAGGTAATGTTTCTCCCGATCAAACAAACCACCACGGAAGCCAGGGATCGCTTCTGTTGGGTTTTGTACACCTTCTAATAAGCCAACTGGATCTATCTTAAAAGTGCGAATAATCGACGGATACAGGCTTTTAAAATCCAATACAATCACGTGATCATACAAGCCTGGGAATGAATCCATGACGTAACCGCCAGGACTGGCCATGACCCCACTCTCGCGTAGATTAGGGGCGATATAACCCGCACGGTGTAACTTAGGCAAATACACATTGGTGAACGCCAGTACCGAACCACCGTTACGATCTAACTCTAACCCCGTTAATTGCGAACGTAATAACAGAAAGTCCAGTAAGCGTGTTTTAACAAAAATATCCCACACCAATACGCAATCTTGCAGATTGTACTTGGCTAATTTGGGTTTGTTGAAATGAAAATCGTGATTAATTTGTTCCATACGGTTATCAACGTCGTCAGTATCTTTACCGACACCGAGTATGGCTTGCGCGACGTTTTCCAAGCTAAAACTTGGGAAGCTGTAGGTAGCAGTTTTTAAGCTATCGATACCATCAACCACCACTCGGCCGTGCAAGGTTAGAAAACCCGGTTGCTGTGGCGTGCGACCATCACGCCAATGCAGGTTTTGACCACCACGACCCAGTGCTAACTTAAGGCTATGGAACGTGGCACGCTGGGCTAATAAACGAAAATCAAAATTGATCACGTTCCAGCCAATAAAAATATCCGGATCATAGCGGATCACAAACGCTTGCAGTGCTTGTAATAAGCTTTTTTCGTCGGCAACCCAATGGATTAACGGGTCGTGGTCAGCATTGCTATCTGGAGCTTCCCCGATCATGTATACCCGCTTAAATGGCTGACCATCAGGGCAATAGGCTGGGCTTAATGAGTACAAACCAATAGAATAAAGTTCGCCGTGTTCAGAGCACTCAATATCCAATGAGATCTGTTTAATTTTATCCACTAAGTTATCTGGAATTTCTGCGGGTTTGAGCTGCGCTTGCTGAAATTCAACGTAGCCTTTACGCTGCACTGGCGTACCAGTGAACTCGACTGCACCTTTAACAAAACGCTCCATTAAGTAGCGCTCTGCAGGGCGAATATCTGCTTCTAATACCGTCACCAGCTTACGCCTTAATAATTCTTGGGCGCGATGATAGTCATGCGAGGTGCGGAAATAAAAGGCGCTCATCAGTTCTAAATCAAAGCTGCGCAATTTCAGATCTTTATAGTTAAAACGCGGATTCAATTCACTTAAACACGCCAACGCTGTAGTGAGCTGATCCTGAGGTATGAACATGACTAACGGCTGAGTGGCTGGGATCAATTTAACCGCACCTATTTCAGATGCTAACCAATAACTTAATTCATTGTTACCATTACGGTCACGGCTATGACGCGATAATAAAAAACCCAGATATGTAGCAGACAAAATTAACCAGAAAAAGTAGTTTAAGACTGGTTAAGTGTACAGCATTTTTGGATATGTGAAAACGTCACAGTAATAAGGTTCTCAAGCCAGTAATTAGGGGGCATAAAAAATATCTGTATATACGACTATATTTATACCAAAGTGTAATCGGATCTCATCACTTGTTGATTATATGTTATAAAGCTTAACCATGTAATGAATCAATAATCTTAGATTCACCAAACAAGAGAATGCCACTGTGATAACAACCCTTAAACCCTTTATATTGCTGCTCATCAGTGGATTTTTACTCATGCTAGGTTATGGCTTGAGTAATATTTTATTACCTGTTCGTATGCAACATGACGGTATAAGTGTAAATAACATCGGCATCATCCTATCAATGTTGTCTGTGGGTTTCTTACTGGGGGCTATCTATAGTCGTAAATTATTACAGCGAGTTGGTCATATCCGCATATTTGCTATGTGTGGCAGCTTAACCTCGGTAGCGATCTTGCTTTCAGGACTGTATCCAGAACCGTTAATGTTAGCGGCGATGCGCATGCTGACCGGATTTTGTATGGCCTGTGCCAACGCCACTCTCGATAGCTGGTTAAGTCACAGCGCCACAGAAGAAAGCCGTGGACGAATATTATCGATTAACCAAATGGTGATAATGTCTGCGCTTTTCTCTGGTCAGTTTCTGTTAAACGTCGCGCCGATCACCGACGTCACCTTGTTTGTTATTTCCGGCATTCTATTTAGTCTTTCGATAACCCCTATCGTGATCAGCAAACAACTCGGTCCACAGATTGAAGACAGTCAGTCAATGTCCCTAATGACCATCATGAAGCTATCCCCTCTCGGTGTTATCAGTTGTTTTTATGGGGGGTTTCTTTATGCCGGCTTGGTCAATATGCTGCCTATTTTTGCCAGTGATAATGGTATTCAAGGTTTCAGCTTATCCATATTTATGGGTGCATCTATCTTTGGTGCGATCATTTTCCAATATCCGATCGCCTATTTGTCCGACCGTTTTGACCGTCGTAAAACGATGATCGCGATGGTACTCACTATTGCCGGATTGTCTTTATTAGTGCCGCAGTTGATTAATTCATCGCAATTTAATCTGACCTTGCTAATCATTGCCATCGTGATGGGGTTAACCGCGTGCCTTTATCCGATGAGCATGTCAGAAACCTTTGATAAAGTATTGCGAGAACAGATCCTCGCGGCAATGGGATCCTTGCTGCTGATTTATGCACTGGGTAGTATTCTGGGGCCCAATCTCGCGTCTATCGCCATGAATTGGTTTGGCAGTGCCGCATTATTCTCATTCATGAGTATGACAGCCATGACGTTACTGGTCCTTATCCTAGGTAATATACTTAATCAGACCGCATTACCGCGCGATGAACAAGAAAACTTCATCATGCAAACCCCCTCTGGCGTGGCATCAGAACTGGATCCTCGAACTCAGTACGCACAGCCCTCTTTTGAACAAAATCCAGAAGTGGAAGTGGCGATTAGTTTAGCCGCTAAAAACCCTGCAGCCGCGGTGAACATGGCGAAATCGCTAGCAATGCGTGATCCGAATAATGCCTCAAACTTAGCCGCAGCACTAAGTACCATTGACGAAATTGATATCAGTCGCTTGTATCATGCGATCACTACCGCTGCACCGGGTATGAGCATTCATATTGCCGAAGCGTTAACCAATGCCTCACCAGAGCAAGCCGATGAATTAGTTGACTGGATCACCACTGAATATCCTGACCAATTTACTAACATTATTGTCGCTATCGCCAACTCAATGCCGGACAACGGGATTGATATGATGGAGCTGGCTGCCGAGAATATGGTTGAAGATCACCAAGATGAACTACTCGAAATGACCGACCAGTACATGACTAGCCTATCTGACTCATTAGATGATATGCGTCCTGTCGATCGTACCGCTGCCGCCACCGAGCAAACTGCAACAGAGCTGTATAGCCGTTTAACCGATGTATCCCCTACGCAATCAGCCGACTTCGCCTTGGCGGTATCGGAAGCATATCCAGAGTCATCAAATGTGGTTGCTGAAGCCTACGTC
Organism: Moritella sp.; assembly: GCF_033791185.1. Classification (GTDB taxonomy): domain Bacteria; phylum Pseudomonadota; class Gammaproteobacteria; order Enterobacterales; family Moritellaceae; genus Moritella. The sequence continues at coordinate 16,130 of NZ_JASJHF010000026.1, forward strand.
AGCAATCTAATTGAAAGCGAAGAAGCCACTCCGGGTGATGCAACGGCGAACATTGAAAGTGCGGTTAATGATTACGTGACTCAAGTTGCTGAAACCATCCCTGAGTACGCCGCTGATATCGCCAGTACTATGATTGACTCCGTACCCGACATCGCTTCCCACATGGTCGAGATCTTACAAAGTTCAGACGTATTCGATGACAGTGACTTGAGCACCTCTATCAAAGATAAACCAGAGCATGATGAGCTAGAAGAGCAATTACAATATGCAGTACAAACGCAGTCAGATGAGATAGATAGATAGATAGATAGATAGATAGATAGATAGATAGATAAACATAGTTAAGATGTGAAATAGG
>NZ_JASJHF010000027.1:0-33880 GCF_033791185.1 Moritella sp.
GCTACACAGTTAAGTTGATGATCTCAATATAACCTGTGATACCCAAGCAAGTGCTGCAGGAAAAATGACGAATCGTCTACAACAAATGACTTTAGATTTTCAACAATCAGAGAAGTTTGTGAAAGAATTACAAATACGTAGCGAAGAAATTAATAACCAAGCACAAACCAGTGCTTCATCGTTAACGGCCTCAACGAGTGCGATCAGTAATATTTTACACAGCAACCAAGAGATGGTGGTGGTTGCCGACCTCATAACCTCTGTCGCCGAGCAAACCAATTTATTAGCACTCAATGCCGCAATTGAAGCCGCGCGAGCAGGCGAACAAGGACGTGGATTCACAGTAGTTGCAGATCAAGTTCGAGATTTATCATCGAGAAGTAATAAGGCTGCTCGTGAAATACAGCAGTTACTCGGCAGAAGTACCCAAGAAGTCAATCAAGGGCAAATTGTCATTAAAGGCACGGTGACTGAATTATCCGAGATCATCAATAAAGTGGGCGGCACACTGACCGATGTACAACAACTCGCTAAAATTATGGCAGAACAAGTTAATGTTTTATTAGAGCTTAATCTCGCTAGTCAAAATGTTGCAGAAGGTGTCGATAAAACGAGTCAAGTGTCTGTCTCAGTGGCAACTCAGGGGACTCAGCTATCCCAGCAGGTCATTATTTTAAAAACACTTGCTAATGATCTCAACACCGTCATTGAATTCTCATAGTGTTTATACATAATTAGCAGTGCAGATCACCTATTTACCACATTTTATGTTGCTTAAACAAAGATTAGCTATGCAGGCGTAGCTATAAAGAGGTAAAATATCAAGCGTATACTTCGTTAAACATCGTTAGAGAGTCAGTTATAAATGCCACAGAATGCATATGAATTAGCTATCAAAGGTTATGCACTAAAGCTCATTTTAGGTCAGTTGCTATTAGTTTTATTTATTGTTTCAGCGACTTATCTTGGGACTGATCATAAATCGACACGTTCAGCAGCGTTAGGTGGGATGATTTTCTTAGTACCGCAATATATCTTTACCCGATTATCATTTTTGTATATCGGCTCTGCGAATATCATGCGCGCCAATACGTTTATGATCCTCGGTCATGCTTGTAAATTTGCACTTATCTTTATTTTGTTTAGCGTAATATTACCTCTACCTGAGATCCAGCATTTCAATTTATTTATTACGTTTGTGATTGTTATGTTTTCACAAATATTTAGTTTGTTGAAACCATTGCCAGAACAGTTTCCGGTCAAATTAGTCACAGCTGAAAATGCGGATGGTATAAGCGAGGATATAGCGATAGATGAGGCTCAAAAAGGTGCATAATACAGGGATGATCACGTGATCACCCCTACGACTATGCCGATTTAGTCAGCTAACGTCGGCAAAATAGCTAATTTTTTAGCGTGGTTAAACGGACGTAATATATAACGATTATGACGTTTTACAATCGAACGATTGCTTGAACCAAACACTAAATAACCGTGTGAGTACATTTTATCAATAAATGCCTGATCACCATGACGAATAAAGACTGAAAGCGGGCTTTCCAATACGCCATCGGTATCAGAGAAAGCGCGATCGTATACTTCAGCACAAATCACCAGTGAATTTTCACCACTTGAGCTTAATTTAAACTTATCCGTCACATTACTTTCAGTTTCTATCAACCAGCCTTCTTTATCCAGCTCAGTTAAAATATCTTCGAGAATAAACTGGGTTAGATTTTTGTACTCCAGCTCGCAGATCTGGGTATAAACACGTTCGATAGCCTCAAATCGCTGTTTAAAATCAGCTTTTACCCCTAATGTTCGGCTTTCTTGCAACCAAATCTTTAAATCACCCGCTAAAATGATATCAAAGCGCTTTTCTTTTAACGCCGTAATGATCCAGTTACCCAAAAAGTGCGTTTCAGATACTGGGTTTTGTAGACTGCGCTTTTCCGCTTGCGCATCAGCTAGCGCCTTTAAACCTTCTCTAACGAGGTTTAACATATTCACGTTATAGGCTTTTTCTTGATCAGACATGTTTGTTCCTTTGGGTATTAACCTGCGAATAATGCACTTAATGGTACATTATTGATACCCGCGTACGATATATATGCACCAAACGCAATTGGTAGGATGACATATATAAGAGAATAAATGGTAAGACCAAATGGTCTACCTAATGCTTTAGTCATAAAGTCTAAACGCGCTTTTTGATGTTTTGCCTTAGCACGCGTCAATAAAATATAGCCGCCATGGCATAGCATAAATAGACCTAAGGCCAATGTATAAAAATCCATAAAATTACCTTTATAAAAACGACAAACAATAATGGAGAGATCCTAACAAGAATTAAAATTATCGCAATGTACTTTTTTGCTATTAAATTGTGATAACTTTGTGATATATCTAAATCTAAATACCGCTATAGTATATATAACACTAGTCCATACCTTACTAGGCATACTTAACTACAGTGGGAAAAATTCACATGAAATCTATAATTAAATTATTAATTATCAGCAGTCTAGTCTTCTCGTTTAACAGTTTTGCTAAAGACCCTATCTATACCGGTTACTTTAGTAGTGAAGCGGTGAGCGGATACGATACGGTTGCTTACTTTACCCAATCAAAAGCGGTTAAAGGTTTAAAGAAATTCAATTATAACTATAAAGGTGAAGATTGGTATTTTAGTAACAGCCAACACCTTGCGTTATTTAAACAAGATCCAGCAAAATATGCACCTCAGTATGGCGGCTATTGTGCCTATGCGGTTGCCAAAAATGATACCGCCTCTTCCGATCCAGAGCAGTGGACAATTGAAAATGGTAAGCTTTATTTAAATTATAACGCTGATATCAAACAACAATGGCTAGAAGACAAGCTAAACTTTATTCAAAAAGCAGATCAAAACTGGCCAAACGTATTGAACTAGACGAGTCACTTAGAAGAGTGCGGTATTAAAAATAATTAAAAGGACACTTAATATGTTAGCAACAAAACGCATTTACACGATCGCTAGTTGGGTTATCGTGGCTTGGATTGCAAAAGTATTCCTAAGCTCTATCCCATATAAATTTTCTGGTCATCCCGATACTATGCATATTTTTTCAACCATAGGTTCTTGGATGGCAACCACCCTATCCGTGGATTTAGGTGGCTTCTTTACGGAATATGGGGCCATTGTCGTCGGTAGTGCGGAGTTAGCAACCAGTCTTTTATTACTCAGCCCGTTGCTATTATTAATCAAAGACAAAGTGTCCGGTCAGAGCAGTGCGGTTTTACGCGCAAAAATACACATACTTGGTGGTTTAGCCTCTTCAGGCATTATGGCCGGGGCTGTTTTCTTTCACATATTTACCCCATTAGGAATTGAAGTATTACATCAAGGTAAAAGTGATGGCGGATCATTATTTATGGCGGCCGTATCAATTCTTATTTTAGGCTTAGTGTTATGTGCCATCAACTTAAAATTAATCAAAGCAGAGTGATCCTATGCTTATACGTGGCTTATTAATATTACATTACATGGTCTTTTGCTTGCGATTTTTGACTATTCCGTGGCGTTATTTCCAGCTTAATGCACGCTATTTTAATAATCAAAAAAAGATATTCTCCAAGCAAGATTTAGATGCGATAACGCCGTTAGAATGGCGTTTAAAGCAGTATATTGATAGGCCTGAATTAATCCCTGCTCACTACCCTGTGTTTGCGAAACCAGAATGGGGACAAAATTCGACCGGTGTCAGTTGTATTCATAATTATGCTGAACTTGAAGCATTACGAGTAAGTCCAAGTTATCAGGTGCAGAATTATTTAATCCAAGAAGCGGCAACAGCCAGTATCGAATTTGAAGTATTTGTAGTTAAACACCCGACAACAACTGGTCAATTTGCGGTAATGTCGATAACCCAAGTAATAAACAACAGTACCGATAAATTCCCAGTCAATGGTATCTATAACCATGAGACCCAATACCAAGATATTACTCCGCAATTAAGGCCAACAGAACAACAAGCGTTGTGGCAAGAACTCAATCGTATGGGTGACTTTACAATCGCCCGTTATAGCTTAAAAGCAAACTCATTAGGCGCTCTATTACAACGACAATTTAAACTCGTCGAAGTTAATTTATATGTGCCGATGCCACTGAGTTTATTAAGCCATAATTTGACCCGGTTACAGAAATACCAGTTACTGTATAAAACCACGTATTCACTTGCTCAATTAGCACAGCAGCTAAACAGCAAAAAAGTAACCCAAGGTATATTTTTTAATAAGTTGATCGCAGCCAGACGGGGTCATCAAACAAGGATTTTAAATCAAGATGAAACTACTAAAACAAGTAATTTACAAATGGATCAGTAGCAAATTTATGGATGGCTGCAGTAACTACAACAGCCTAGAAGTTCGTCGCGGTTGTCGCTCAAAGAAACAAGCCCGTGATAAGTTTGCCGCCGGCAATATTCCTCACGCGCAAGGCACTATCTTTTTCAATCCATTTACAGCGGTGAAGTTTGCTAAAACACACGGTTTCCCATTAGTAATAAAACCCAATGTTAGTGGTTTTTCACGTGGTAGCCATTTTCCAATCCGTAATTATAAAGAACTCTGGCGTGCCATTTTCTTGGCTAAATTATGGTGGCCAACCACAGTCGTCGAGCAATATTTACAAGGTAAAAACTACCGTGTAGTGATCACCAAAGCTGGCGTTATTTCAGTATTGCAGCGCTATCCTGCATTTGTAAAAGGCGACGGTATAAATACCATCAGCGCTTTAATTAATACTGAAAACGCGATCCGTGAAAAGATGGGGCTTTATCCATGTAATAATCCTATTTCTCAAGGCCAACAAACAATTACCTATCTGGCGAAACAAGGTCTGACCTTAGCATCGATTCCTGATAACGAGCAACAAGTTGAGTTGTTTTATCGTATTTCGTTGGCGCCAGGAGGTGTGGTTGAAACTATTCAACGCGATCTGATACCCGCGTACAACAATGAGCTGTTTGCCAAAGTATTAGCTTTATTTGACGCTGAGATTTTAGGTATTGATGTGATCATGCAGCAAGGTATTGAGCATGATGCTCGAGAGCAAAAGCTGATCTTCTTGGAAGTCAACTCACGTCCTTACTTAAAAATGCATAATTACCCGCGTTATGGTCAAGCTGATGATATTTCTGAACACCTTGGTTTAATCACCGTGGCAAGCAATCAACAAGCAGACATCTTCTAATGTCCTCTACGCTTTCTAAGCTGGCACCAGCTAGCTATTTTACTGTTTTTTCGACCCTTCACAGTTTTGTGATTGGCTTATTGCCCTTCTATCTCCCTATTCTTATCTGGCAACAATACCAACAACTTGCGTCACTGACTGAATTTATTGCTTGGACTGGCGCAGGGTTTGTGATGGCTTTATGGGGCTGGCATCAATTGTTCATTCGTGGTTATTGGCGCACCTTAGTGATTTTATCGTTTGCATTCGAAGTCACGCTTATCTATGTGGTGTTATTTCATGTAGCAAGCACTAACCTACTGATACTGGGCTTGCTCAATGGCTTATTTAATTGCAGTTATTGGATGTTACAGCGCATCCTTTTTAACAGTATCAGTGGCAGCAATAATAGCGGACGATTGTTTGGTAATTTACAATTAATATTAGGCTTAAGTTTAAAACTAGGGATCTTGTTTGGCGGTTATTTCATGCAGACTCAGCCTTGGCTTATTTTTGCCTTAAGCTTCATTGCAGCTCTTGGATTTGGCATGATAACTTTAAGCTCGCTAACCACACCGACTTTCGTCTATAAGTACAGTGATCACGCACAGCCTAAATCAGTCATAAGCTCACGTGATAAGCTCGTATTTCTCATTGACGGTCCGTTTTTGTACCTTGAAAGTTATTTATGGGTACTGAGTATTTTTCATCTCACTAACAGTGATACCACTCAATTTAGCTTAACCGTTATTGCGCTGTCTTTAGCGTTAGCATTGATCTTTTACTTCATCAAAAACACCATCGATAAGCAGCCTCAATATCGGTTATATCAAGCTGCAACATTGCTTTATCTTGGTGGTTGGTTAATGCGGGGTTGGATCACAGCGGATTGGAGTGGTTATGCTATTGGCTTGGGATTACTGAGCATCGCCTTTGCTACGGCGCTGTTTCGCTTATACTTCAACAAGCGTTTTTATGATAAAGCCAAGCAACAAGCCAATTATCACTATTTAATCAGTAAGAGTCTGTATTCTCAGCTTGGTATTGTAGTGTTTTTTACTGGACTAACCGCGCTATTTAACATCACTACATTTAGCTTAAGTCAGGTGTATTGGGCAATATTACCCTTGATTACCGTTTATATCCTGTATCAACAAGACCCTAAGCCGACCAACAAAATCATTACGCTATAATTACACAACTTCCACGTAAGTCTCTCGCTGTGGATATAAAGCATAAGACTTATGTTGCTTTGAGGAACATGGACAGCCACAGACATAATTCATTTTAAGTTGCTTACGTGTCGCTATCAAATGAGTAAAGCTGACCGTATGGGCATCTTCACGGTGCATGCAAACCGATAAATAAGAAGGGGTTGGCTCATGGCTAGCATGAAATCGAGTCAGTGCTAAACTGTTCTTATCATCAATGCAGCGCTGATTAGTTAACTCAATAATATTCTCTGCAACGGTATCAATATCAGACGAGGCTGAGGTTGGTTTGATTTCCAACTCATCATTACAACCTTCTCCTGAAAATAAAATCGGGTGCTGTAATAAAATCGAGTTATGATGATCTTCTCGGTAGTTCGTGACTTCGGCCAATGCAACCGATGATGAAACCATGGGTGAGACTGCGGTTATTGTCGTCAGTTCATGGCCATTCCAACGTACCGCGTATACATCACCGGTTTGTTTATTTAGATGGCTGGGGAAGACTAATAACGTAAAGGCAGCATAACGCTGTAAAGACAATTTTTTTAACGCCGAACGGATCTTGGTGAGAGACGTATTACTGACTAATGATTTGACTAATAAACCACGACTAATCAGATCTTTGCCTAGAGGTTGTTGCTGATAATAATTAAGCAGACATATCGATAAGCCCGCTTGGTTAATCGCTATCCAACTACCACCGCCAACAGGATCGACAGGCATTAAATATTTAACGCCAAGATCATTAAAATATTTAGGCGACTGCGCAAGTGCACGGCCCTTTTGTTCGTCTCGGTTAAAAAAAATTTGATAGCCATCACTTGCCAACAACCAACTTACTGTACACATGATGAATCATTCCTTAAGGCTGTGAGTGTCGCAGGGGCTATCCCCATATTTTTTGGGGTATCAATATCACATAACTTAGCGGATATATCCATTAATGCATAATGATGAATGGCATGCATACTTACAAATATAAGTTCGCGCATTAATGAAGTTTCGACTTGTACCACTAAAGTCTCTATCACAGAAACTTCAGTCGACATCAACACATTATTACCCATCATCTGTGGTTCGAGTGTGAATAACCACATTTTAATTTGCTCTAATTCGGCTAATCCTGTCAGACGGCACGTTTCTACCAACGCACCACGGCGACGAATATCATAATCAATGGTCTGTACATTGCCCTTGAGCGCATAATAGAGATCTAATATATGGCGTAAATGTTCGCCAATGCTACTGCTGATATAGGGTTTTGCACGCAGGCAATATTGCTCATTTGTCATTGAGGTCAGTAAAGCAATACCTTGATCTAAGCCTTCTATGTTGCCTTTAATTACTTTTCTAAATTGTGCTACAAGATCTATGACCATCATCACTCCTTTAATTACCACCTATTTCTAAGTAAAGCATACATCAAATACTAGGTTTGACTTATCACGAAAAAATCACAATTTGAGTAAGAAAGCGTACCATACCATGCCATTATATTTGAATGAATAGGCGAACATTGAAACTAATTGCTAAATTATTACTCATTTAGCTAACATTTATGATAAATTAGGGGAAGATAGCAAATACTTTAAATTAATGGGACATTCCATGTTAAATGATTTTTTAAATAAACTAGCGGCACAGCCAACTACCATTCAGTTCGACGATGTCATCGCTGTTATTGATGCAAGCTATGATTTCGCTCCCACTAAATTTTATAATGGCTACCTAGTAAACGAAGCAACTGAAAATACCGGTTCGTGCAAATTATTTGCATTAGGTCGTTTAAACAAATTCACTAAGCAGCAGATGCTAGAATGTTTCGGTTCTTATTACCGTAATGATGTATTAAATAATCCAGCAGGTGATGACCATGCCAACATCCGTTATTTCATGCGCACAGGCTGGTCAGGTATTCAATTTGAAACGCTACCACTTAAATTAAAATAAAATAACGTTAACTGATTAACGCTATGTTGAGGCAGAGAAAGTATTATTTTCTCTGCTCACCCCCTACCTATCATTACTGCATTTAATCTCTCTTACTAAATATAACCCGTTATACTTATAACAACTGCGTTATTTCTCCCAGCCTTAGCAACAGCTAACAAGGAGTTGATATGTATATTCATTTAAATGGTTTTGACTTTGAATTTTCAAAACAAGTGATCGCTTCTTTTATTGATAGTAATGAATATCAACAGCAATCATCTGACATCGCAGGTATTCACCTTACCGATACTTACCAGCAAATGTTACATGCAGGCATCAGTAAAAATGAGCTTATAAAAGCAATATTAAACTACCACATCAGTGCCTTAAGTGATGATGGTATTAGTGTTGACGCGATCAAAAAATCAACTTATAGCGATGTTAATGTCAGTTTTTTAATTGATGTAAAAAGTGATAACGTGGCACGATTTGTCAATGTCGATGATAAAAAAGAAAACAGTGTATGCATTAACATGCGTAATTTTGATCATCAATTTACCCTTACCTACTCGCAATTAATTCAACTCGAAGAATCATATCGAGAGAAGACTCAAGAGCAGCTGCTGATACTCTTTTTAGAAACATTTAAAACCATAATGGAGATCGACGATGTTTCTTCACGGCAATGCCATTATGCGATCTTAGCCAGTACCGGGTTATTGTTATTTGCAGAACAACTCAACATTCTTGATGCTATTCAATTTAATGAAATAGAATTTGAGCTGAACACTGACCGACTTTTATTAAATTTACCCGCAGGATTAGAAACCTGTTTATTTGAGCTTGAATTTAATATTGAGAATTTACAACCACCATTTCCAACAAAAAGTATCCACTAAAGCTACCAATAAATAAGTCACTAACTAAATCTGACGGTAAAAAAGTGTATGGGCTTATTTTATTTCGCATACACTTCCATTCTAAGCATTTAATTTTAAAAATAATTATACAAGTAGAATAAATATCCTCGTTTTTTACTTAAATTACCTTAAAGATATTGCCGCAAAAGCCGACTATATAGACCTAGCCACAGATTCAGCAATGTTAATTAGGTAGGATGTCGTAGATATGAAAATCAGAGATAAATTATTAGGACTTACCGGTATTTCAGTAAGCGCACTACTATTGGTACTCGGTATGTCTTGGGTTGCCAATGAGCAAGTCATGGATATTAACCATGCAGCAACCGATGTGAAAGAACTCGAAGTCACCTTATTAAATTTGCGTCGTAACGAAAAGGATTTTTTACTACGACATGATGCGAAATATCTCGAACAATTCAAAGTCAATTACGCATTTTTTCAACGTGAATTAAGTCAATTAGAAAAAGAGCTAAGCACACTCAATATTAGTATTTCTAGCATGACTACCTTGGCAACTTCGATGCAAGACTATGAGCATAGTATGAATGCACTGGTTAGTAATTATCAAACACTGGGTCTCAATATTGAACAAGGATTGCTGAAGCGTCTTAATAATAACTATAAACGTTTACTCCAAATCGCAGACCGATATAACCGTAATCTTTTGATCACCACCGACCTTGCACAAACCGCGAAAATGTTTGCCCTATTGGGTAAACCAGCATACAACTTGGACTATCAAGCTAAACTAGCCCTTTACGACCAACAGCTCACCCTTGATTTTGGCAGTAATTATACTAATTTCCGCAAAACGATGAGTGATGTGATTACGCAGTACAGCATCATCGGAGAGTCCCCGACAATGGGGTTACGTGGTGAAATGCGTGGCCATTCACATCAAGTTGAAAAAATATTTAAAGCGGTGAGTATTCAGCTTAATGACGAAATAGCAATCCAGCAGCAGCAAACTATCACCCTTATTTTAGCGGCGGTATTAGTGGTGATTGGTGCTTTGTTAACTCTCTCATGGCTGATTAGTCGTTCAATCCAACATCGTATACAAAACCTCAGCAGCTTGATGGCGACAATTGCACAGAGCCATGATTTAACCACGGTTGCGGATGAGCAAGGTAATGATGAATTATCACACATGGCTGGTAACTTTAATTACTTATTAGCAAACCTGCGAGAACTCGTTAGTAACGTCAAAGAAGCTGTACATGAACTTGGATCTGCATCAACGCAATTACAAGATCGTAGCGTGGATTCAGAAACTGCAATGGAGCGTCAGCAAGCAGAAACTGACGCAGTGGCAACAGCGATTACCGAAATGGGGTCTACAATTCGAGAAATTGCAGGTAGTACCGAAAGTGCCGCGAGCAATGCTGATAATAGCCATCACGGTGCGCGAGAGGGGCTCTCTGAAGTGAGCGCAACCAAAGAGCGTATTCGTATTCTATCTGATGACTTATCTAAAACCAGTAATGAAATAGCCAATTTATCATCTCTGTCTGACAATATCGGTTCAGTGCTTGATGTCATTCGCTCAATTGCAGAGCAAACCAACCTACTCGCACTTAATGCAGCTATCGAAGCCGCGAGAGCCGGAGAACAAGGTCGCGGGTTTGCAGTCGTAGCAGATGAAGTGCGGTCGCTGGCACTAAGAACACGTCAATCGACAGAAGAGATCACCAGTATTATTGCGACCCTACAAGAACAAACGGGTCAAGTAGTCGTGCATATTGGCCGCTGTCACGAACAGGGCGAATTAAGTGTTGAACAAGCTGATAGTGCAGAATCTAAAATTGGTCAGATAATGACAGATATGCAACTCATCATGGACACTAGCACACAAATTGCTACGGCCGTTGAGCAGCAAACCGTGGTATCAGATGAGATCGGTCGTAACGTCACTTCAATCCGTGATATCACCAGCCAAAATTCACATATTGCCCATGAAAACGCACAAGCGGCAAGTGCCGTTGCGAGTCAAGCAAGGAGCTTAGATCAAGCAATTGCGTTGTATATCGTATAATTGGCATACCAAAATAATAAAAAATATAGAGATAAAAAGACCGACGCCATCGCTTCGGTCTTTTGTCATTCACCCAGTATCAGCACCCAGAAGTAAGATTAACTGTGTTCTTTTATCGCTTGTTGCAATGCCAGCCATTTTTCAACCACAGGATGTAAATGTTCATCTCCGCCATGATGAACAACCGAGCCGTTAAGCGCTGAATCAGCGGCGAGAAGTGCGTTAGGTGCAACAGCCTTTCCCGATTTCAATGCAATCTCTTTCACTAAACCAATAGCAACTAACTTATCACCACACAAAAACTGATGCTGATAATAAAAATATTTATCATCCCAGCTCAAAATTTCAGTGGTCATAGTAAAGGCTTGAAATGGACGAATAGGCTTTAAATAAATAAAATCTTGCGCCGCTATCATGCGTAAGCCATAACGACCAGATAATGCCAGCCGAGAGCTATGCCAAATACCAAAGCGGCCTAACTCCATAAAGCTAAATACCCGGTAATTAGGGAGGTGATCACGCCAACCAAGGTCATGTAACCAAACGCGAAACCGATCACTGCGTTTATTTACCAGCGCCACAGCATCCTGCTGGCGGGCACTAAAGATAATGATTAACATCCGAAAAAATAAATTCATGTTACTCCCTTACATAAAATAATTCGAAGTAACATACTGACTCAAGTATATAAAATGTAAAGTAGATGTGGCATAAAAACTTACTGCTAGCATTTTTATGCTACATCACGCCAATGTCATCGAGACTCCCAGTACAATAAATAACAGCCCGCAACACTGATTAAAACCTTGTCCACTACGCATTAATTTAGGCCGAATGCTATGAGCAACACACGCGACAACATACTCAGCCACAAACTCAACACACACAAAGGTGATAGCAATAACGATAAACTGCGGCAGTAACGCAGCGGCAGGATCAATAAACTGGGCTAAAAATGCAGTAAAAAACAGTAGTACTTTAGGGTTTGACAGCGCTGCAAAAAAACCTTGTCGAAACAGGCTGGCTGGGCTATACAATTGGCTTTCAGCAAGTTCCGTTAACTCAAGCGCAGGAGCATTGCATAACTTAATGCCGAGCCAAATAAGGTAAACAGCGCCTATCCATTGCAGTGCCGTCATGGCTTCCGGTTGCGCTTGTAATATAGCTCCTAATCCAAACATCGCGATTGCAATTAAGATCAAAAAGCCCAACACACCACCACAAATAGTAAACAATGTGCGTCGATGTCCATAGCGCGCACCATGACTCAACGCCAACAGTGAGTTCGGTCCTGGGACCACTGCTAAACCCATTGCCGCAACCAAAAATACCAACCAAAGATTAAACGCCATAATTATATCCACATAAACAAAAGTACACTTAGTATAAAATCCAACAATGAAAACCAAGGATGTAATCTGGACGTTTAATGATATTATATAGACATAGTACTAATGGACACCAATTATGAACTCAGCAGACGTTCGCTTTCTACTTCTCCCGCTACCTGATTTTAATATGCTACCGTTTGGTGGTTTTTTAGATAAATTACGCTTTTCGGCGGATGATGCTGATCATAGTCAACAGCGACATTGCTCATGGCAGGTTATCGGTTTAAACACCAACCCCGTCATATCCAGCAGTGGTATTCCTATTGCAATCCAATCAACGCCTGCTGATATAAACCTGTGTCAGTATGATTATCTGGTTATCTTTGGATGTCGTACCGCACGTCAATCACAACAGCAAGCACAAAATTACGGTGTATTGTTAAAACACGCAGCGGCACTTGGGATCACCCTTATAAGCATAGATAATGCTTGCTTTACCTTGGCTGAATTAGGTTTATTAAACGATCATAAAGTCACTGTACACTGGCGTCATATTAATGAGTTTAGCCATGCTTATCCCCGCTTAGAAATTGCGAGCGAACAACTGTACTGTATCGACCATAAGCGGATTAGTTGCGCCGGAGGCAGTGCAGCGATCGACTTAGCTATTGCCATACTGAGTCGTCACCTTGGGCAGACGTGGGCAATTAAAGGGCTGGCAGATATGTTAGTTGATGAAGGTAGAAATCAATTACATCAATTAAGATCACGCCAACATACACTCCAGCATGATCATCACGTTGATCGTACTATCGCCCTAATGCAAGAATTGATGGCCAGCAATACATCCATTGAGCAATTAGCCAATCACACCGGTTTAAGCCGTCGACAACTAGACCGACGCTTTAAACAACATTTCAATCTGACTGCACATCAATACTGGCTCGAGATACGCTTACAACATTTGCATTGGCGTTTGCTTAATTCAGACCACGGTTTGGCGATTTTGACTGACGAAGTCGGTTTTCAAGACAGCAGCTATTTATGTAAAGTATTTCGACAACGATTTAACCTTTCCCCAGGTCAATTACGTCATCAAAGGTGAAATGAGTCTGGTTCCGATGCATAAATCGGTCACACATATTGCAATAAATGACCAAAAAAGGCATATTAAAAATTCATCACTTATAGTAGTTCACTAAAAATGCAGTCTTTTGAATCAAGTAAACGGATTTACATTTCAATTTCGATCTATATTATTTCTATTATTAGCTTAGCCGTTTACAGCTATTTTCAAGAACGAAGTCACATCTACACTGAGCTTGATTTAAAATTAAAAACAGCCGCACTGACAATATCCTCATTGCTACCAGTTAATTTTCATCAACGCGATATGAGTTACAATGATAATTCAGCGCAATTAAATTTAATCAACCGAAATACTCTCTCTGAATATGTTGAACAGGCAGATATTACTAACTTATATACACTGATACTACGTGATAATAAGATCCTATTTACCTCGTCGAGTGAGACGCCTATTAATGATGATGACTTTGATAAGAGCAGCACAGACTTCCTCACCGTCTATGATGATGCCGACCTTCATCTCTATACTGTTTTTTCAGAGCCTAAACCCTATTTAGTCGAGTACCAAGACAAGTGGGGGCGTTACCGCAGTATTTTTATTCCGCTCCATGCTTCTGATGGTAGCCTTTATATTGCGGCAGCAGACATTACGATTGATACGGTATCATTTGAATTAAACCAGCACTTCAACAAAACCATACTCATTGCAGCTATATTTATGTTCGCACTATTCTTTTTGTTCTTCATGCAAACAATAAGTTATCGCCAACAAGTAAAAAGATTAACGGATAAAGTGGCCAAAAGAACCGCTGAGCTGGTACAAAGTGAAGCAAAATTAAGCTCTATTTTTGAGCACTCTCCTGTAGGTATTTTTCATTACAATAAACAAGGCATATTGCTAAGAACAAACCGCCATTTTGAAGATATTATCGGTGCCAATAAAAATGGTTTAATTGGCTTTAACATGTTGAAAAAGATCAAAAACATCCCTCTAACCCAAGCAATTAAATCGTCACTAAAAGGGCAATTGAGTACCTTTGAAGGTGAGTATGTATCTGTTTCATACAATAAAAAATCCTATCTAGAAGTCGATTTAGTACCTCTCTATTCCAGTTCAGGTGAGATAGATGGTGGAGTTGGTGTGTGTGACGATATAACCTTGCAACAACAAAATACCGCCAATTTGCAAAAGTTATCACGTGTAGTGGAATGTAGCTTAGACGGTATTATGATCACCAATACCCAAGGTATCATTGAATACGTCAACCCACGTTTTACCGAGATAACAGGCTATACATCACCAGAATCCCTTGGAGAAAAAGCCAATTTTTTCCGCTCTAAACAAACCCTAAATACAACTTATAATAAGTTATGGCAAAGTATAATAAACGGTAAAGAGTGGTCAGGTGAATTACAAAATAAGCGTAAAAATGGACATTTATACTGGGCAAAAGTCACGATAATACCAATGACTAATGCCAGTGGCGAAATCACCCACTTCATCGGTATTCAAGTTGATATCACAGAATCAAGAGTCATCTCTAAACAGATAACATACCAAGCAAAACACGATATGCTCACGGGCTTAATCAATCGTTACGAATTTGAACACCAACTCACAGATGCAGTTTGCAGCGCTCAAGGCAGTCGCCTTACCCATGTATTATGCTTCTTAGATTTAGACCAATTCAAAATCATTAATGATACCTGCGGCCATGCTGCGGGTGATGAATTATTACGTCAAATCGGCGGATTAATTAATGACTGTTTAAATCCTAACGATATATTAGCGCGGTTAGGTGGTGATGAATTTGCCATCTTAATGCGCAACTGCCAATTATCAGAAGCAGTTTCTGCTGCCAATGATATATTAGAAAAAATAAAGAAATTCCAATTCATGTGGAAAAAAAGCTGCTTTAGTATTGGCGTCAGTATCGGTGTCGCGGAGATCTGTAATACCTCAGGTAATACCAGTGAAGTCTTGATCCATGCTGATCTTGCTTGTTATGCCGCCAAGGATTTAGGCCGTAATCGAGTGCATACTTACCATGACAATGATGAATTACTGGCCAAGCGCGATGGTGAATTCCGCTGGGTTAATGAAATAAAAGAAGCCCTTAGTGAAGATCGCTTCGAACTCTATGCCCAGCCTATTGTGCCCTTATCAGATCCTGCACATAAGCCAGTTTTTGAAGTACTACTGCGTATGCTAGATAAAAATGGCGAACTGATTGCCCCTGGGGTATTCTTACCAATTGCAGAACGCTATAACTTATCTCAACCGATAGATCGTTGGGTAGTTGACCGTACATTACTGTGGATGCGAATACATCACCAACAACTTGATAGATTTGACCACATTAGCATTAACTTATCGGGGGCTTCATTGGGTGACGAAGAGCTGTTGCAACATATCATGGATACTATAACTCAAGCCAAGGTATCACCCCACCAGATCATGTTTGAAATAACCGAAACCGCCGCCATTAGTAATCTTGCGCATGCCACAGTCTTCATTAACACCTTAACTACCTTTGGTTGCCAATTTGCATTAGATGACTTCGGCAGTGGCTTGTCTTCATTTGCTTATCTCAAGAATCTACCCGTGAATACTCTAAAAATTGATGGCATCTTTGTTAAAGATATTTTAACTAATCCAATTGATGCTGCGATGGTAAAGTCGATTAACGAGATTGGACATTTAATGGAGTTAAAAACTATCGCGGAGTTCGTTGAAAATGATGCCATTAAACAAAAAATAGAAGCGATTGGTATCGACTTCGCACAAGGCTATGGCATAGGAAAACCACAACCCATCGATAATATGCTCAATTCAAATCTATTGTCATAATATTATTTGTTCATCACAACTAAAAATACAATAGCTTCTATATCATTATAAGCCATGACACAAAGTCAGTTATCAAATGCTTATTTATCGCTACGAACCACCTAAACAATCCATTTTTATTACCTAAATACATTCCCGTATCTGATCTTATTTAGCTATTTTTTGATTATTTCATCATCACTCTCTGTTTAGCCAAAGCGGTAATAACGAGGGCTGGATCACACTATTTAACAAGCATCTTAACAAGTGGCAATACTCCTTAAAATATATTTGACAAGTTAAACTATATTTTATAAATTGCAGCCTGAAAAAAGATATATAGTACTAAATAGGTATTTAAATAGAGATGCACATTAACCATTTAAGGTGTGCATCTGTTCACTTTCATAGTGAAGCACGGATGAATTATGACTATAGCTCTTTGCAGGTTTATACCTCTTATAGGAGATATCCATAATGGATACGTTAACAGCAAACATTTCTACTGCAAATACAACAAAAAAAACAAGTTCAACCTGGTCTAAAAGTGACATCGTTTGGGTACTTGGCTTATATGGTACAGCCGTTGGTGCTGGTACTTTATTCTTACCAATTACCGCTGGTGTAGGCGGCCTGATTCCCCTATTGATAATGGCTGTATTAGCATTACCGATGACCTTCTTTGCTCACCGTGGCATGACTCGATTTGTCTTATCAAGCTCAAAGCCTGGTTCAGATATTACTGAAGTAGTTGAAGAACATTTTGGTGTAGGCATGGGTAAACTAATTACCTTACTATATTTCTTCGCTATCTACCCAATTCTGCTTGTTTATAGCGTAGCGCTAACTAATACTGTGCAAGATTTCATGTTAAATCAACTGCATATTACACCACCACCACGTGCGATTTTAGCCCTCGTTCTTATTCTTAGCTTGATTGCTATTGTGCGTCTAGGTGAACAACTTATTATTAAAGCAATGAGTGTCTTAGTATTCCCGTTCGTTGCTGTATTATTAATGCTCGCACTTTACCTAGTTCCTTATTGGAATGGTGCAATCTTCGAACAAGTAATGCCTGCAGAAGGTGGTATGAGTTCAATTATGATGGCTGTTTGGTTGATATTACCAGTGATGGTTTTCTCGTTTAACCACTCACCTGTTATCTCTTCATTTGCTGTCGCAAAGCAAAATGAACATGGTGATGACGCCGAGAAGAAATGCTCACGAATTTTATTATGTGCCCACGTATTGATGGTCGCAACAGTGATGTTCTTCGTATTTAGCTGTGTATTAAGCCTATCACCTGCGAACCTTGCTGAAGCAAAAGAGATGAACGTGTCTATTTTGACTTATTTAGCGAATCACTTTAATACACCTGTAATTGCTTATGCAGCACCTATTGTTGCTATCATTGCCATCACTAAATCATTTTTAGGTCATTACATCGGTGCAAGTGAAGGTCTTAACGGTCTAGTTGTAAAAGCAGCGCGTAGTAAAGGTAAAGAAGTAAGTAAAAAGACATTAAACAGCTTCACCGCTATGTTCATGCTTGTTACTTCATGGGCTGTTGCAACGATTAACCCGAACATCTTAGGCATGATTGAAAGCCTAGGCGGACCAATCATTGCATTACTACTATTTATTATGCCAATGTATGCAATCCATAAAGTACCAGCAATGAAAAAATACTCTGGTGCACTAAGTAATGTATTCGTTACTCTTATTGGTGTGATTTCAATTACCGCTATTTTTTACTCTCTGGTTCAATAAAACCAGCACGTAATCCTCAGTAGATACCAAAAAGACGAGAGCAATCTCGTCTTTTTTTATTGTTATATATTATCAATCACTATTCAAAATATAGACTGAATGACACTCCTATGTTGTCCCAAGTCATCGCCTTATCTTGTTCTTTAACCCACACATAAGACAACCCTACTGCCATAGCTTGATCGATAAAGTATTTACCGCCAACAGTAAAAGACGTTGAATCAAGATAACCATAAGTATATTGGCTATCACTAAAACCATGGTTTACATTAAAATCAGCTTCAAATTGAGGGCTAGAAGACAGTTTCACACCGGCAATCACACTCGGATAAAAATTTGACTCTTCTGGTCGTGCTATATCGTTTTCCGAAGATTTAATTTTACTTTGACTAAGGTTAGCGCCTGCATAAAATTCGGTCATGTGACCAATATTGGTAGACGTCATCAAGCCGGCACCTAATATTTTGGCTTTGGCTTTTACGTTTGGGCTTAACGCAATATCATCAGTGTGGTGGTAAAAACCTGTGATATAAAAATCTTCTGTAATAGCACGTTCAACATTTAGTGCCCAATGCTCCGCGCGATAACTTAACTGCGCGTTATTATGGCTAAAAGGTTCTGCCATTAATGTCGGGGCCACAGTAAGTAACGATAAACTGGCAAGCGTTGAAACTTTCAACATGACTTATTCCTATAAAAAATTAAACTTAAAATTATGTATTTGATTGATAGCTAAAAGTATATCGGCACGCAGCCTAAAAATATAAACATTTTTATAGTTGCTATCGAAATTACCCCTTGAATAACAAGGATTGTAGCTGTGTTAATGAAGTCACTTGATAGCTGGGTTTTATACCTTCAGGTAATTCGGTGTTCTCACTATTAAGCCAACAAGTATCAAAACCTGCATTCATCCCGCCCAAAATATCAGAATGAGGATTATCACCAACCATTAATACTTGTTCACGTTTTGGTTCTCCCATATGGGCTAACGCATGTTCGAATATTCCAATATCAGGTTTCGCAATACCGACTTGTTCTGAAATTACCAATGGTGAAAACACATCTTTTAACCCTGTTTTTTCTAAACGAACACGCTGCAATTCTGTAAAACCATTGGTAATAATACCCATGTTTACTTTGCCTGTTAATGCCGAAATGAGTTCTTGTGCCCCTGGTAGTAAACAGCAAATATCAGCCATGGCAGTCATAAATGCACTATTTAAGGTTTGTGTTGTCACCTTTAATTTTTCCGCCCAAAATTGAAAACGGCGATTTTGTAACTGTGTTGCAGTAATTTTGCCATCTTGATAATCAACCCATAAAGGTAAATTGACGGTTTGATAATGACTAAAATCGTCTCGCTTAAAATCGACATCAAATCGAGAGAACATCAACTGCAAACCTTTAAATGCATCAAAATGAAATAATGTTTCATCGGCATCGAATAAGATCCATTGGTATTTCATGTAAATCACTCCAACGGCTAGCCGCTACAATAAAATAAAAATTAGAGTTAGAATAAAAAAGATAAACTTGCATTGAAAACATCAGGTTATCTTAATCATTAGGGGGGGGAAGTATAATAGCGGAAAAGTGACGTACAACTAAGAAATAACTCAACATTAATAAAAAAAGTAACAATAAACAAAAATAAACTTGCTACTTAGAAAATGCACTGTTACTATCGTTGAAGATTTATTTAATAACAATCCTCGAATTAAAAATCAACGATTAGCCTTACCTAGAAAATTCCGTAAGCCAGATTAAAAAATCCAACATATAAAGCTAAATTATTGAACAACGAAATACAGCAAATGTTGCGTGCTGTAAACACTTCTTATTAAGTCAGCTATTTATAAAAGAATAAAGATAGTGAGATTTCAGAATATTATCGTTATACGGTAATGAAGCTTATTACAAATAATGCGTTAGCTTAAGCTACGCCTATATAGTGAGTTTTATTATGACTATTATTTTTAATGGTACACAGATCCAAGTTAAACAACCGGTACACTCGATTTCAGTTCACAAAAACCGAGTAGCATTTACTGATTCACAAGGTGAGAAAATTGCTCAACTTTCAACAGTAACTGAACGCCGTAACTTTATTGATATGCTAGTAAATAGCTAATTAAATCAATACCAATTCCCGATATTTTTAATATCGGGATATTAACCCCCCTCCTTCATATATCCTTTCGTATTTCTCTTACTAAATCCAATAATAAAACCTAACTATCAGCTTCTTGGCATTATCAATGGCGAATTAAATGATTTGGAATTTTAGACAAAAAAAAGCCAGGCTGTTAACCTGACTTACATATATGGGAAAAGAAGGTCGACTGAAATACATACTTCTATCTTCACAATACTTTTCTTACTTACTTTACTTACTTTCTTCACTTACTAACTTCCTTACTACTTATTCGTACTTGTCATATACGTTGTTCTTCTTCACTTACACTTTTTCACTTACACGTATCTTGCACCTACGTTATTCGTCTTCATTCTCACGTACGTTATTCATTTCTACCTACACGTATCTTTCACCTACGTTATTCATTTTCACGTACCTTTCACGTACGTTATTCATCTTCATCTTCATCTTCATCTTCATCTTCAGTTACACTTACACTTACACGTACGTTATTCACTTACACGTATCTTTCACCTACGTTATTCGTTTTCATTTACACGTATCTTTCACCTACGTTATTCATTTTCACGTATCTGTCACCTACGTTATTCATTTTCACTTGCACGTATCTGTCACATACGTTATTCGTCTTCACTTATACTTTCTTTCTCACTAACACGTATCTGCCATGTACGTTCTTCACTTACATTTTCTTACGTATTACAGAAGGTAGTTGGCATATAATAACCAGTCGACCTAATTACAAATATAGTACACCGTAATTTTTTTGCCCTTAAATTAACTAAAATAAATGATATAAAGTTAAATAAATGCTTATATTCACAATAATCAACACCCTTATCATTTCAACTTTGACACATTAAACATTTGATACTATTCTAAATTATTTGATTTGATGAGCATCCTATAATAAACATCAAACAAACCTAAATGGATTAAGGGGTATGCATGCTTGGAGCGAACTTTTCGAAAAACCCATTGGCTCAGCTTGGCCACGCAGTTATCTCTTTACTCCAAGGCTTTGGTAAAGCAGCGCTGTTTCTTTTACATAGCGTGATACACATGTTTTCTCGCCCTTGGCAATGGCGTAGAGTGATTGAACAACTTTATTTTATTGGCGCTAAATCTATTGTTGTTATTTGTATCACAGGGTTATTTACCGGTATGGTGCTTGGATTACAAGGTTATTACACCCTCTCAAAATTTGGCTCAACGGGCTTACTTGGCTCAGCAGTCGCACTTACCCTTATTCGTGAGTTAGGTCCTGTATTAACCGCGATCATGATCATCGGTAGAGCTGGTTCCGCAATGACCGCTGAAATAGGTATTATGCGTATTTCAGAACAAATTGATGCACTCAAAACTATGACCATAGACCCAATCCGATTTCTGGTCAGCCCGCGAATTATTGCCGCACTGATTAGCTTCCCACTATTAACTGCAATCTTCGATACTGTTGGTATTTTCGGTGGTTACCTGACAGGTTCTCAACTATTAGGCATTAATCCCGCGACTTATTTCTACCGTGTAGAAAATAGTGTCATCATGGCCGATGTGGCCGAAGGTTTCATTAAATCCATATTTTTTGCCATTACAGTCATTACCGTCTGCTGCTATCAAGGTTATTACACACATACTCGTCGTGATAACTTTGGTGCTAAAGGCGTTGGCCTATCAACAACAACAGCCGTTGTACAAGCCAGTATTTTGGTACTTGTTATTGATTATATTTTAACGTCGTTTTTATTATAGGAATGCTATGGATATGCCACTGATTCAGTTTTGCAATGTCACTAAAACATTCGACACAAAAACAGTCTTGAATAAGGTAAACCTCAGTATTTTTAAAGGGGAAATAACGACGATCATAGGTAAGAGTGGTGAAGGTAAAAGCGTATTACTCAAACATATTATCGGCTTACTCAAACCGAATTCAGGCTCTATTCTTTTTTCAGGGAAAGCCTTTCTAGACCATTCAGCATCCGAGCAACTTAGCTTAAAGAAGAAATTTAGCTATATGTTTCAAGACTCCGCATTATTTGATTCGATGACGGTATATGAAAATATTGCGCTACCATTACAAGAAGCAAGTAAGCTAAACAAAGCCGAGATACAACAACGCGTTGAAATGCGGATGACACAACTCGATATCATGGGCACAGAACAACAATATCCAGGGCAACTGTCTGGCGGTATGCGAAAAAGAGTCGCCCTTGCACGCGCGCTGGTTACTGAGCCTGAAATAATTTTATTTGACGAGCCAACAACAGGGCTCGATCCAATACGTAAAAAAGCCGTTCATAAAATGATCGCAGACTATCAACGTAAACTTGGTTTTACTGGGATAATCGTCAGCCATGAGATCCCAGAGATATTTAGCATTTCCCAACGCGTTGCATTACTTGATAAAGGCGGCATTATTTTTCAAGGTACTCCTGAACAACTAGACAATGATGACAATCCCGTTATTTCAACATTCATCCACGGTCATGAGTCAGCATTACTCAATATCGATTAAAATAATAAATTGGAGCTATTATGAAAAAATCATCCATTGAAACTTCTGTCGGTATATTTGTACTGATCGGTATACTCTGTGTTGGATACCTAACGCTTAAGCTAGGTAAAATGGAGTTACTCGGCGATAACTATTATAGCGTTTATGCTGATTTCAGTTCTGCTACTGGCCTAAAAGGTGGTGCGAATGTGGAAATGGCAGGCGTGAGAATCGGTCAAATTGAAAATATTGTCCTATTACCCAATATTAAAATCGCCCGTGTAAAACTAAAAATTGAAAAAAATATAAACCTTTCTGTCGATGTGATTGCATCCGTTAAAACAGCAGGGTTACTCGGAGATAGATATCTGGCGCTGACTCCTGGTGGTAGTGATGAAATTCTAGAAGCTGGTGATAGTATTGAAGAAACAGAATCCGCATTAGATATTGAAGATCTCATCAGTAAATATGTCTTTAGTGGTGAAGGTGAATAACCACATCGTCAGCATTACCATGTATTCGAACCTTGTATAATGAGGCACCTATGAAAAAAATGATCACTTTATGCATTTCAACCTTCTTGCTATTTTCGGCAACGGTTAATGCCAATGCCAATAACATTAATCAAGCGACGGCATTAATTGACCATGCGATGCAACAATCTTTAAGCATCATTAATGATCCACAACTGACAACTCAGGTTAAACGAGATCAACTTTGGCCGATTGTAACTACCTATTTTGATTTTACTTTAATTTCAGAGTTAACACTGGGTAAATTTGCAGCCAGTTCGAACAGTCCACTGGGGGATTACAGCGATCACCGCTTTAACACACAGCAGCAAGCTGCCTTTACCGATGCGTTTACCATCCATCTTGGTAACCTATATCTAGACCGACTCAATAACGATAGTCAATTCTCGGTCTTATTAACGAAATCTTCAGCAATGAAGCCAATACGTAAAATGCAACGTGCTCGTGTTAACAGCTTAATTAACAAAAAAACCGCCATTGATTACTCACTGCGACTCAAAGATGATGAATGGCGGATCTATGACGTAAAAGTTGAAGGCAGAAGCCTTGTTAGTTCATTTCGTAAAGAATATTCGGCTCTGTTATTAAAAAATACACCGGATGAATTGTTAATATTACTTAATGACAAAAATCGAGCTCATGCGGAAAACAATGCACAAGAGTAATAAATCAATTGTTGTAGCTAAAGTTACCATATCACTGCTAATTTTGGTGATGAACGGTAGTGTCAATTCCAAAGAGAGTACTGAGCCAGCGTCAATTTCGCCAATCAACGCCCCTGAATCCGAATTTATTGAGGATGATGGCTTGTTTGATGATGATGGGCAACTTGAAGATGATGGACTGTTTACAGATGATGATGGCGATGACGATGATTTATTCAGTGATGACAGTCCTCTGGACGTCACCGAACAGATTGAGATATCAGATCCTTTTTATTACTTCAATAAAGCCATGTTTCATGTCAATGATAAGCTCTACTTTTGGGTATTACGTCCAACAGCATTGGGTTATAAAGCCGTTACACCGCAGTTTTTTCGTGTTGGGGTCGCCAATTTTTTTCGAAATATAACCATGCCAGTCCGCTTTACCAGTAGTTTACTGCAAGGTGATCTTGAATCAACAGGCACAGAGTTAGGCCGTTTTACAATAAATTCGACAATTGGCATATTAGGTATCATGGATCCAGCGGCTCATTATTTAGATTGGCAACCAAACAACCAAGATATGGGACTAACATTAGGTAAATACGGTATTGGTAATGGTCCTTATATTGTTTGGCCTGTATTTGGTCCATCAACCTTAAGAGATACGGTAGGACGAAGTGCAGATTATTTTATTAGTCCATTAACTTATTTACAGCCCGATAGACTATCGATTACAGTGCAAGCCGTTGAGAAAGTAAACGAAACTTATTTTAGTTTGGGTGATTACGAAGCCTTTAAACAAGCTTACATCGATCCTTACGAACGTATGAAAGAGTTTTATATTGAGTATCGTGCAGATAGAATTGCTGAGGAATAGAATGAGCAATAAAAACGAGGCTAATACGCCTCGTTTTATTTTATTTAAACGTTGATAGAGTCATCAACTCAGTGATTGTATATTCGTTAATTACTTGGCTAATCGCTTCTGCCATTTCGCTTTTGCAATCTTACGCATGTCGACATTGGTATCACTTTCGTCGACAATTTCACGCCCAAGAATGGTTTCTAAAATATCTTCCATCGTAACAATACCTAACCAAGTCCCCAATTCATCGTGAATACTGGCGAGGTGATTTCGAGAACGTAGCATATCATTAAATACATGCTCAGCATTCTGCGTGGGTAAATATACTTCGAGTGGTTTAGCTAAAGTCAGCAGTTTGGTGTCACTGTCATGATGTAAAATATCTGATTTATGCACATAACCAAAGAATTCATCATCACTCAATAGCGGTAAACGGCTAAACGGTATATTGGTAATTAAGGCTTCAAAATCACGTACATTCATATTGGCATCAACACATGAGACGACACCACGTGGCGTCATAATATCTTTCACTTTAATGTTGTGAAGATCCAAAATATTACGAATAACACGACTTTCATCGTCATCAATATCATTGGTGTCTTTTGCGACATGCGCCATCGCTATAATTTCTTCTCGCATATCAATGTTATGGCTATGACCTTGGCCAATACGACGGGTGATTTGCTCTGACATAAAGATGAAAGGTTTTAAGCAGAAAATCATGGTATTCAAAATAGTGACACTTGATGGTGCCAGTTGTCGCCAATAAGTCGCACCCATTGTTTTAGGGATAATTTCCGAAAGCACTAAAATTAATATCGTCATGACAGCAGATGCAATACCTAAATAGGCACTACCATACATTGCCGTTACTTGCGCACCTACACCAGCAGCACCTGCAGTATGGGCCACCGTATTAAGTGTTAATATAGCAGCTAAGGGACGATCGAGATTGTCTTTTAACTTAGCTAATTTTGTTGCAAGTTTAGGATCTTCACGTTGCATTTTAGCGATATAGCTTGGTGTCATACTTAGCAGTGAAGCTTCTAAGATTGAACAAACAAACGAAATCACAATCGAAATTACAGCGTAAATTATTAACAGTGTCATTATTACCTTCTATAAGAATATTTATGAAGCTAATAATTATCATAAAGCGATAATTATAGCAAAATAATACCATGTAATTTAGCGTAAATATTTCTCAATCAGGATTAATACCTTTCAACTTCAACGACTTGAAACAAATAAACTCTTAAATATTCAATTCGAGATAACAAGTCATTCACTTCTGTACGCCCTATATCCGCCCCTTGCATGTTTTCAATCGCCTTACTATTATAATCAAGTTCATCATCATTCAAGCAATCATCGCGAATAAGTTGCCATAGTTCTTTTACCCTCGTAAACTTACTCCCTAACTCTTCAACATCATTACTCAGTTTATCTAACTCTGCGATCACGTATGTGGCTTGCAAATATGGTTGCGTTTCACCACTTACCTGTCTGGCGTTGTTCTGATTTAACAAGCCATTATAGCGGTCAATATGATCATTGAGTACGTCGATATTGTGGGTATAAAATTGATAAGCATCATGCCAGTTTTTACCACTACAATAACTGGCTTGTGCCGTCGAGGTCAGTAGCAATAAAATTATTAGAAAACTATATTTCATCATCAACTCCACAATCATCACTCACAAGAAAACTAACGCGATTAAAAGTGCAGACAAATTGTACTCTTCGCCACATTTCTTCTTTTCCCTGATATAATTAATCTATGTTATGAAATATCCGTAATTCCTTAAAGGGTTAAAATGAAAAAAACGTTTGTATTGAACCACCCAAAAATCGTTCCAGCTCGCCAAGTTGAAGCTATCAAAAGCGAAATCAGAAAATACATCAAAAGAGAGCGTAAAAAAACGCTACCGAAAGGCGTAGATTACTGGGACTTTGATTGTAAGTATGGCTTAACAGAACAAGAAGCGCAGGTTATTCACCTATCAGAAATCAATAAATCTATTGATAGCGGAGACCTAAGCAAAGACGCATCTTTCTATATCGAAATTCTGGTAAAAGATGGTATTCGCGTAATCAATGAAGAAGACGAAGATTTAGATTACGGCGAAGAATAATATTCAGCAGGGAGTATCAATACTCCCTGTTATCAACTCAACGTCGCATTCCCGTCCACCCATTCCTACAATTTAAGTGTCCGCAAATACATTTACTGCATATGATGATTTTTTCCTGACCTAGAAAATAGTGTTTATATTTACTCTGCGTAATGCAAAACTACTGTTTACCTACGTTACCTGATAACATGGCGCCCTAAGCCATGCAGGCAACTGCAAACATGTTGAAAAAAATAAATGAAGTTACATAAGATTGACGCAGTAGACTGGTTAAAAGCCCTCCCGAATGAAAGTGTTGATCTCGTCATCACAGATCCACCTTATGAGTCCTTAGAAAAACACCGAAAAATAGGCACTACAACTCGCTTAAAAAACAGCGCAGGTTCGAGTAACCAATGGTTTGATATTTTTCCTAATAGTGATTTTCCTGCGTTAATTGAGCAAATTTATCGAGTACTGAAAAAAAATAGTCACTTCTATTTATTTTGCGATCAAGAAACCATGTTTGTCATTAAACCCATTGCCGAAGAGCTCGGGTTTAAATTTTGGAAACCAATAGTCTGGGATAAATGTGCCATTGGTATGGGTTATCATTATCGCGCACGTTATGAATTCATTTTATTTTTCGAAAAAGGTAAGCGTAAATTACAAGATTTAGGCATGCCTGATGTCTTACAAGAAAAACGGGTTTGGCGCGGTTATCCAACCGAGAAGCCAGTGCCACTGATTGAAAAACTAATCAGCCAAAGTTCAAGCATTGGTGACTTGGTTATTGATCCCTTCTTCGGTTCCGGCGCGACTTTAGTTGCTGCTGCTAACCTAGGTAGACAATCTGAAGGCGCAGATATAGCCCCTTCAGCACATGAGTTTGTAAAAAACCGCATTAAACCGGTAGCAAAGGCATAATAATGACTATTGAAATAACTAATCTACCCGTTGCGGAAATCACCTGCTCTAACTGTGAAGCATGTTGCTGTCGCCTAGAGGTAATGCTACTAACAGAAACGGGGGTACCTAAGCGTTATATTACCACTGATGATTGGGGTGGCCAGGTAATGGCTCAGGGTCATGATGGCTGGTGTGCCGCGCTCGATAGAGACACGTTAATGTGCACTATCTATGAAAACAGACCTTGGGTATGTCGCATATTTGAAATGGCATCATACGAGTGTATTGAAGAACGTAAAGAACATATGTAACCAATTCACGAAATAATAACCAAGTCAGCACTGCTGTTAGCACTATCGATGGGTATACCAATTACCCATTGACCATGCTTTTATGAATAAATCCGCCACTATTCCTTGATATAGAACAAATAAAATTATAAATGTACTCCCCCTGTACAAAATTAGTTAGTATTTACTAAAAACTGGTCTTACATCACTCCTATTTATCCTATTCTTTTAACTTATTCACAACATGACCCTTTTTTTATTTATATCACTATCTATATTTTTCAATTTGGCGGATTATAATTAGACAAGCTGTCACAAACTTAATTTCTTCATCTGTCATAGAGTTACGTATTTTTACAGGGATGAGTGAGTATCGCTAATAAAATATGTTGAGGGTTAAAAAATGGACTTATTTAACGAATCAAATGCATTAGATTTATACATGCAACAAGTAAATAAAAGCAGTGTCTTACTTACCAAAGAAGAAGAGTATGATACTGCTATAGCGGCTCACGAAGGTAACGAAAAAGCACGACAACGTATGATCCAATCTAACTTACGCCTTGTCATCAATATTGCTAAACGTTATCAACATACATCTCTGTCTTTGGTTGATATTATTCAAGAAGGTAATACAGGATTAATCCATGCCGTCGAAAAATTCGATGCCACCAAAGGTTTTCGTTTTTCTACGTACGCAGTATGGTGGATTAAAAATAATATCGAACGCTTCATCATGAATCAGTCTCGCACCATTCGAGTACCCATTCATGTCGGTAAAACCTATAAACGTATCTTAAAGAATGCCCGTGAAGAATCATTTGATCTTAAATGTAACATTGATTTACAAAAAATAGCGGTTAACCTAGAGCTCGAGTTTGATGATGTCGTTGACGTACTCTCTTATTATTTCACTGAAGCGAGTTTAGATAAAACCATTGCAACTAAGAATGACTCAAGTACCGCGCTGGTTGACTTAATTGAAGATAGCTCGATTTGTAAACCTAATGATGAAATAGAAAATATCGATACCTCTAGCTACCTAGCTGAAGTACTAAGTCACCTATGTAACCGTGATAGAGAAATTATCGAACTTCGATTTGGCTTAGGCAGGGAAGAACCACAAACACTACACGCCATTGGTGAACGCCTGTTTATGTCTCGAGAACGGGTACGCCAAATCATTACCGCAAGTTTACAAAAAATTAAACCCGAGTTATTAGTAAACAGCGTTAGTCAGCAAGACTACCTAAACTAAGCCAGTTAAATTGTTAATTGTATTAGTCTTTAAAACGGCTAATACAATTCCTTATTACTGATATCTGCATTATACAATTCAACATAAACTCCTACATAAATACACAGCCACTTTCAATAGTCCTGGACTATCAAAGTAAAACAAAAAGCCGAGTTACACTATCGATAATAATCAGGTAAATTGTCTCTTCGTTAATGCCGGAGGATATATGAGCCAACTAAACAGTAATACCTTAACCAATATCGCAAGTTGTTCAGCAACCACGCCTATCAAAGACACGGCACTGGTCGTTGAGGGCGGCGGACAACGCGGTATTTTTACCGCAGGTATTTTAGACAGTTGGCTAGCCCAAGACTTTAACCCTTTTGCGTTACTCATCGGTACCTCAGCGGGTGCACAAAACTTATCCAGTTACATGACCAGACAATCCGGCCATGCTAAACGATCTATCATGCAGTTATCAAAACATCCCGAATTCTTTAATATGAAGCGCCCGCTTTCTGGGCGTAATACCGTGGATCTTGATTGGTATTTTGATAGGGTTAATGATCCTGAATACCAACTCAATATGAACTGTGCCCAAGCCCAATTGAAAAATCGTCAGTTACTCTTTTCGGCCACCAACATAAATGGATTCTGCCCGACCTTTCTTGAACCAACCGCAGATAATTGGCTTACCATGCTCAAAGCATCCAGTGCATTACCTTATTTATATAAGAAAGGGGTCGCGATTGGTGATGGTCATTACGTTGATGGCGGAGTGGCATTACCCATCCCAATTCAAGAAGCTTATCATCGTGGTGCTAAAAAGATCATTGTACTGCGGACTGTGCCTGCGCACCAGAATGTGCGTTCCCCTTGGGCCCATAAACTAAAGTCTTGGGTATGTAGTTCACAGCGCTGCCCAAAAGTATTAGATATAATTACTGGCCACGAGAATTCTTATAATGATGCGATAGACTTTATCCATACACCGCCAGAAGACGCTCACATAATTGAAATTGCCCCTCCACAATCGTTAGCAAGTCGCATTCTTGGTAGCAGTGATGAAGCATTAACAGCCGATTATAAAATGGGCTATGAAATGGGCACATTATTTTTAGCTAGCCAGCGTGCAGCGTTATTTAAAGACAATTAATCACCATAACGGTAAATATCCAAATCACGACTATCAATATCAGGGGTAACGCCACTGACAATATCAGCAAGATAACGCGCCGAGCCACATGCCATAGTCCAACCCAATGTACCATGACCACAATTGGTAAATAGATTCGCCACCGGCGTCTTACCAATAATCGGGGTGCCATCAGGGGTCATTGGTCGCAGTCCAGTCCAGAACTCAACTTTACTCATGTCACCCGCATTCGGAAACAAGTCATTAATCACCATCGCGATGGTATCTCGTCGTGATGCGGCCAAATCTAAATTATAACCGGCTAACTCAGCCGTGCCAGCAACGCGGATCCGCTGGTCAAAACGCGTCATCGCCACTTTGTAAGTTTCATCCATGACGGTTGATACTGGCGCTTGAGAGGCATCCACAATAGGTACAGTCAACGAATAACCTTTGACCGGATAAATAGGCATCGCCAGACCGAAAGGCGACAAAATTGGCGCTAATAATGCCGCTGAATAACACCCCATCGCCACCACGTATGCATCTGCAGTGAGTTTTCCGGCACTGGTAGCTACCGAGTGAATTTTACCGTCGCCGTGATTGAGTTTATCAATCGTCACACCAAATTTAAATTTAACTCCCGCAGCTTGGGCTAATGCGGTTAACTGCTGGCAGAACTGGTAACAATCACCAGTCTCATCCTCTGGTAAGCGTAGTCCACCGACAATTTTATCCTTCACACCGGCTAATCCGGGTTCTACAGCAATACAAGCAGCAACATCGAGTTCTTCATATAGCGTGCCACTATCAGCCAATATTTTTATGTCTTTGGCTATCGCTGATAGCTGT
This sequence comes from Moritella sp., assembly GCF_033791185.1. Classification (GTDB taxonomy): domain Bacteria; phylum Pseudomonadota; class Gammaproteobacteria; order Enterobacterales; family Moritellaceae; genus Moritella. The sequence continues at coordinate 31,583 of NZ_JASJHF010000027.1, forward strand.
TCTTCATGACGAAATAGCTGCAAAGTCCCCTTTTGCCGACCTTCATACTGAATATCTTGCTGCTGACGTAATTCAATCAGACAATCACGACTATAGTTAGCAATGCGTAACATTCGGGCTTTATTTATTTGGTAACTATACTGATTACAGTTAGCCAGCATTTTTGCTGCCCATAAATACAAATCCGGTGATAACCCAGGCTTAATTTTTAATGGGGCGTGTTTTTGCGCCAACCATTTAATCGCTTTAACGGGGATCCCTGGTGCAGCCCAAGGAGAAGAATAACCGTAAGATATCTGTCCTGCATTGGCAAAACTGGTTTCCTCAGCGCCTCTCGGCTGACGATCGATAACAGTAACCTCATGCCCAGCCTGCACCAGATACCACGCGGACGTTAGCCCAATAACTCCGCCACCTAATACGATTACTTCCATTTGCTACCAGCTATTATCAGTGAATAAGCTGCTCAGTATAGGATGTTACATTTACTTAACAATCTATAAGTATTAACATTAGCCTTTAGATAAACTAAACTCAGAATAGGCTATGAGGTTTTTTATGATAAAAATTAACGATAATATATTATCCGGCCTAGCCACATTTTCAACGACAGCCAGCTGTGATAGCTTCACTCAAGCCGCTGAAAAATTGCATCTCACCACGGGAGCGATTAGCCAGCAAATAAAACAGTTGGAACAAAACCTCCAGTTAACCCTGTTTCAACGCCATTCTCGTGGTATCCGTTTAACCCCTGTCGGACAGCAACTACAGCAAGTCGTCGCACAAAGTCTCACCGCGATTGGCGATGTCATTAGCCAGTTACAACAAGTTAACCGTGATGCCGGAGAGGTACACCTTAAACTCACCCCCTCTTTTGCCTATAAATGGTTGGTTCCTCGCTTGCAAGATTTCTATCAGCAATATCCTGATATTAAGATCCATACCTTTGCCGAAGGCGCATTGCTGGATCACACAGATAGCAATTTTGATCTTGCTATAGATTACGGTCAAAGTCCCTATCACCCGAGTGATAAAAAAATTAACGCTGAATTGTTATTAGCAGAACAGTTATTACCGGTGATGAGTCCGCAATACATGGCCAAGTTTGACTGGAGTATGGCGAAGAAGACGACCAATATGCAAAGTATGACGCTCTTACATGATGCGATGCCTTGGCAGCAAGCCGATAAAGATATGGAATGGCAATTTTGGTTACAACAAATGTCACGCTCCACAACCAACAACAATGGGGTGAGTAGCCAGAGTGAAAGCTGTGTACTCAGTGAACACGGCCATTATTTTAATCGTACCGACATGGCAATTGCAGCCGCCGCTGCCGGATTAGGTGTTGCATTAGCCCGTTGCGCGCTACTCAATCATGGTTTAACCACTGCAGGACTAGCCAAAGAAGGTTTAGTCTCCCCCTTCAGCCCAATAGATGCTCACGCCGGTTATTACTTGATCCAACATCATCACTCACCTGCGATTGAGTGTTTTAAAGTGTGGTTAAAACAACAAGTCTCGCTCTCGCAACTCTGCAATAAAGACACGCAAAAATAATTACCAGTAGTTTTCAGAGCTAAAGTGGCCAGCACTACGACGTAAGTGTTTTTGATAACCGAGCTGATGTAGCACCTCACAAGTATCCTTAACCATACTCGGGTTGCCACACAAATAGAAAAAGCTACTCTTAGGGCTTAATGCAATACCCGCTGCTGTCACTAATTCACCCGTCTGCAATAATCCAGGGATCCGACCTCGTAATGTATTTTTTCTATATTCTCGCGACACAATTGGCACATAATGAAACTTACCTTGATACCTTTCTTCAAGTTGCTGAATTTTTTCCTGATAAACTAACTCGGCCGACGTTCTTACCGCATGCACCAATACTAGGTTATCAAAACGCTGCTGGGTAGCCACTTCATCAAGTAGCGATAGAAAAGGACCAATCGCTGTCCCTGTTGATAATAACCACAGATCTTTTGTATAACGCGGGATCTCATCCAACGTCATAAAACCGCTAGCATCTCTACCCACATATACTTCATCTCCGACTTGTAACCGCTCTAATCGTGAAGACAGTTTGCCATCAGGAACAGTAATAATTAGAAACTCCATCACCTGTGGACCCAACGCATGATTCGGCGAGTTAACAAATGAGTACGCCCGACGAACCCACTCACCAGCATCATCACATAATGCCAACTTGGTAAACTGCCCCGCGCTATAACGAGAAATTTCGGCGGTGATCTGCAAACTGAATTCGCTATCAGTCCAGTTAATACGTCCTGTCAC
>NZ_JASJHF010000028.1:0-17218 GCF_033791185.1 Moritella sp.
AATTTACCACCATTGATGAAACGCAAGATGCGCCTATTCGTTGGTTAGAAGCTAATCTAGAACTGGCGTTATAATCTAACCAAATAAGTTTATTGTCTCGGTTCTGACGCTGTTACTGCGCGCTGAGATAAATACAGATAGAATTGTGGCACCAAATTGTTTATATTTAGTGTCACAAATTCATCAGTTAAAAAAAGATTATGAGCGTTACAGTTACTTACTCGAATAGCAAACACAGCTATTCTAAATTATTTAATCTCTACTTCTTCATATTTTCACTAATAGCTGTTATCGCCATTTCGATTGCGTCTTCTTGGTTTCTCTATTCAAACTACTCTTCTCAAGCAATTCAACTGAAGATTGCCAAAACGCAGCTAAAATATCAACAACAAGCCGATCAAGTTCTTGCGCTACGTCAAGAAACGGATTTGAAAGTCTCCGTCTTTGCGAGTAAAGTTGGCATGATGCAAGCAGAAGTCAATCGCTTGAGCTTGCTCAGTGACGAACTTGCAAAGAGTGCTAGCTTAACCCGTGGTGAATTTAACTTCGCAGAAAAGCCGGCAATGGGTGGTCCTATTGATACCGATACAAGTTATGCTGTTGATTTACAAACCTTGCTTGAAGAGATGGATTTATTGTCTTTAGAAGTAAATAATCGCTCGCAACAGCTTTCACTACTTGAAACTATGCTATTGAATCACAATATAACAGATGAGGCAGTGTTATCTGGGCGTCCTGTTATTCAACGTGGTTCTTGGTTATCGTCTCCTTACGGGGTGCGTAAAGACCCTTTTACTGGACGCGCGAGGATGCATAAAGGCGTTGATTTCGCTGGTGACAATGGTATGGATATTATCGCAACGGGCGCCGGTGTTGTAACATGGTCTGGAAGACGCTCTGGTTATGGTTTATTAATTGAAATTAACCATGGAAATGGGCTGTCGTCGCGTTATGCGCATGCTAAAGAACTGATTGCTAAAGAAGGTGATGTTGTAGGTAAAGGACAAACGATTGCTATTATGGGGAGTACAGGGCGCTCAACTGGTCCCCATGTACATTATGAAGTGCTAAAATCAGGACGACAAGTCGATCCTAAACGCTACGTTTATCGCTAAAATGCTTTAAATTCAAATTAGATTCACAATAACTTTTGGTCATAAAATGTTAACTAATATAATTACAAAAATAGTCGGTAGCCGCAATGACCGCATTTTAAAAAAATTGCATAAAGTTGTACAACAAGTTAATCAATTAGAAGTCGACTTTGAGGTCTTATCTGATGACGAGCTAAAAGCAAAAACCGTTGATTTCCAACAACGGGTAGCTGCTGGCGAATCTCTTGATAGCATTTTAGCTGAAGCTTTTGCGGTTGTTCGTGAAGGCTCTAAACGTGTATTCGGCATGCGCCACTTCGATGTACAGCTACTTGGTGGTATGGTTTTAAATAATAACCAAATCGCGGAAATGCGCACCGGTGAAGGTAAAACACTGACCGCTACATTACCTGCATATCTCAATGCATTAACAGGTAAAGGCGTACATATTATTACCGTGAATGATTATCTTGCTGCACGTGATGCGGAATGGAATCGTGAACTATTTGAATTCTTAGGTTTGACTGTTGGCTTAAACGTTTCTGGTATGGATAACATGGCTAAACGTGAAGCGTATGCCGCCGATATTACCTACGGTACCAATAATGAATTTGGTTTTGATTACCTGCGTGACAACATGGCGTTTGAACCACAACAGCGAGTAATGCGTCCGTTATACTATGCCGTAATCGATGAAGTGGATTCAATCTTAATCGATGAAGCGCGTACTCCGCTGATTATTTCTGGTCCGGCTGATGATAGCTCTGAGCTATACATTAAAATTAATACCGTCATTCCATTGCTTGAAAAGCAAGATCAAGAAGACACCGAAGAATATACGGGTGACGGTCATTACACGATTGACGAAAAGAACAAGCAAGTATTGCTGACTGAAAATGGTCAAATTAAAGTTGAAGAAATGCTCAAAGAGCGTGGTTTATTAAGCGCAGACGATTCTTTATTCTCAGCCGGTAATATTTCATTATTACATCACATCAATGCCGCATTACGTGCGCATACGTTATTTGAAAAAGACGTTGATTATATTGTCAGTGACGAAGGTGAGATTGTTATTGTCGACGAACATACCGGCCGTACTATGCCGGGTCGTCGTTGGTCTGAAGGTTTACATCAAGCGGTAGAAGCGCGTGAAGGTGTGAAGATTCAAAATGAAAACCAAACATTAGCCTCAATTACATTCCAGAATTACTTCCGTATGTATGAAAAACTGTCTGGCATGACAGGTACGGCAGATACTGAAGCCTTCGAATTCCAATCTATCTATAACCTAGAAACGGTGGTATTACCGACCAATAAGCCAATGACACGTAAAGACTTTGGTGATCTGGTTTACCTGACGGCTGCTGAAAAGCATGTGGCGATCATTGAAGATATTAAAGATTGTGTGAAAAGACAGCAGCCAGTATTGGTTGGTACAGTCTCGATTGAGAGCTCAGAACTACTTTCTAATTTATTGAAGAAAGATAAGATCAAACACAACGTATTGAATGCTAAGTTCCACGAACGTGAAGCTGAAATTGTTGCTGATGCGGGTCGCTCTGGTGCTGTTACGATTGCAACTAACATGGCCGGTCGTGGTACAGATATTGTATTGGGTGGTAATTGGCAGACTGAAGTTGATAAACTGAAGAAGCCAACTGAAGCGCAAATTAAACATATTAAAGAACAATGGCAAGTACGCCACGATACAGTGCTGACTGCAGGTGGTTTACATATCATCGGTACAGAACGTCATGAGTCTCGTCGTATTGATAACCAATTACGTGGTCGTTCTGGTCGTCAGGGGGATGCCGGTTCAACACGTTTCTACTTATCCATGGCCGATCCGCTAATGCGTATTTTCACATCAGACCGTATCACTGGCATGATGAAGAAATTGGGCATGGAAGAAGGTGAAGCGATTGAGCATAAGTGGGTAACGCGCGCGATCGAAAATGCCCAACGTAAAGTTGAAGGGCGTAACTTTGATATTCGTAAATCGTTACTTGAATTCGATGACGTAGCTAATGACCAACGTAAAGTAGTTTATGAGCAACGTAATGAGTTAATGGAAGCGGAAGATATTAGCGAAACGATGGTTGCGATCCGTGAAGACGTGATCAATGCGATATTGGATGCTTACATTCCACCACAATCATTACATGAAATGTGGGATATCTCAGGCCTAGAAAATCGTTTACGTGCTGATTTCATGCTTGAGTTACCAATCCAGCAGTGGTTAGACGATGATACTAAGTTATACGAAGAGAAAATTCGTGAACGTATCATGATTGCTGCTAAAGAAGCTTACACAGCAAAAGAAGACGCTGTGGGTGCGCAAGTTATTCGTCAGTTTGAAAAAGCGGTAATGCTACAAACTCTGGATGGTTTATGGAAAGAGCATTTAGCTGCGATGGACCATTTACGTCAAGGTATTCATTTACGTGGTTATGCACAGAAAAACCCGAAACAAGAATACAAGCGAGAGTCGTTTGAACTGTTCACTGAAATGCTAGAGAACCTAAAATCAGATGTGGTTGGCGTTATTTCTAAAGTACAAGTACAAGCACCTGAAGATGTAGAAGCGGTTGAAGCCCAACGTCGTCGTAGTGAATCTTTGCCGCAAAGCATGAGCCATGCCACGGCTGAAAATCAGCTTGCTGATAGCTCGGCAGAAGCTGAATCGGAAACATTTGTACGTCAAGTTCAGAAAGTAGGTCGTAATGATCCATGTCCTTGTGGTTCAGGTGCTAAGTTCAAACAGTGTCATGGTAAATTAAGCTAATAACATTCGTTTATTGCATCGCAATAAATAGGTGTTATTTACCGACTGTTATTGATTGAGATGAAAGCGCTAAAACAGCAATGTTTTAGCGCTTTTTGTTAACTATTATTTGTCAGTATTATCAACAAGAGAAAATTACAATGAAAGTCGTTCATGTCGCTGCCGGTATTATTGTTCGTGATCAGCAAGTCTTCCTCAGTAAACGTAGCTCACAGCAGCATCAAGGCGATAAATGGGAGTTTCCGGGTGGTAAGGTGGAATCGGGAGAATCGGCGCTAGAGGCGTTAACCAGAGAGCTGAAAGAGGAAGTTAATCTTGAGGTACTCAATGCCCAAGCATTTTATCAGTTAGAATTTGATTATGGCGATAAAGTGGTGCAATTGGATTTCTATTTGGTCGATCGTTTTGCTGGGTGTGGTGAAGGACTAGAAGGGCAACAAACGGCATGGGTGAATATTAAGGACTTAGCGAATTATACTTTTCCTGCGGCGAATCAGGTGATTGTGGAGTTGTTAATGGCTCAGTTTGCCTGAGCCATTTAGCGTTATAACGCAGTTAATCGAATTCGTAACCTTTAGGCTGTAATTCTTGTGGTGCTACATCTTCACCGGGAATCGCGCGCTCTTCACTTGCCCATTCGCCAAGATCAATCAGTTTGCAACGGTCACTGCAAAACGGGCGAAATTCATTAGTTGCGAGCCATTCAACAGGCTTTTGACAGGTTGGGCAATTTACTTGCATGATAATTTCCTAAATAAATGGTGCTTTAAAGTGGTTAGTCTGCCATGGCTATTGTCGCCAATTCAAGAAATTTCTGATGCAAAATAGCGGCATCATGGCTAAGTTGTTGACGATCGTTATTTACAATGACGGAGTCAGCAGCGGCGAGACGTTGCTCACGGCTGGCTTGCGCTTGTAATATCGCCTTAGCTTGCTGCTGTGATACGCTATCACGCGCCATGGTTCGCTGTATTTGTACTTGCTCTGCGACATCAACGACCAGCACGTGATCACATAATGTGGTGAGGTTGTTTTCGACCAATAGCGGTACCACCAATAAGGTGTAAGGTGAATCACTCGCCGCCAATTGCGCCAATAGTTCAGTACGGATCATCGGGTGTAATAAATCATTCAACCATTGTTTATCAGCATCATCGGCAAATATTTTTTCACGTAATAAGGCGCGATTTAGACTGCCATCATCAAGCAACATATCCTTGCCAAAATGGGCGCGAATCTGTGCTAATCCTTCACTGCCTATTGCCACTACTTCTCTAGCGACAATATCAGCATCAACTAAATTAATGCCTTTAGCGGCGATAATATCTGCGACTGTGGTTTTACCTGATGCGATACCACCAGTTAATCCTACAACATACATAGCGGCCGGTCCTTAATAAATAAAGTTAACTAGATAGAAATCAACTAATCGATCGCCCCAAATAAGGTATAACCAACCTGCAATCGCTAGGTAAGGACCAAACGGTATCGGGTTGCCTTGGGTATGTTTCTTTAACAAAATTTGGCTAATACCGATAACCGCACCTGCAAAAGAAGATAACAGCACGATGGCTAAAATCGATTGCCAGCCGAACCAGGCTCCAAACGCAGCTAATAATTTAAAATCACCATAACCCATGCCTTCTTTGCCGGTTAATAACTTAAAGCCCCAATACACAGACCACAGTGATAGATAACCAACAATCGCGCCAATGATGGCATCGGACGGTGTTACCCAAGCGTAATTGACGTTTAGTAATAACCCTAACCAGACCAGTGGCAGTGTTATTTGATCGGGTAATAACATTTTATCAATATCGATAAAGGTCAGTGCTACTAAGCTCCACGTCAAGATCAATGCGCCAGCTAATTGAATGCCATAGGGGATGTACAAGGCCACCACGAGCGATAATAAACCTGTTAATAATTCAATACTTGGATAGCGGGCTGAGATTGGATTGGCACAACTACTACATTTACCTTTTAGCATAAGCCAGCTGAACACTGGGATGTTTTCTAATGCAGTAATTTGATGACCACACTTAGGGCAAGCAGATCGTGGTAACAATAAATTAAATTTAGCAGGTTCTGGCGCAGACTCTTCTGTGCTGCATTCATCGCTAAAATAAACTGTGCACTCTTGTTTCCACTCACTTTCCATCATAATTGGTAAGCGATAAATGACTACATTTAAAAAGCTACCCACTAACAAACCGAGAAGGGCAACGGATAACCATAATAGCCAAGGAGTGAGTTGAAAAAGAAGCGCTAAGTCTTGCATGTAAATTACCTGTACCGGATCAAGTGATAGAGAAATGTTAGGTGAAATAGGATGATAGCAAACCCATTCCAGAAAAGCTGTTAAAGGTTACCTAATCGGTGTGCTATTCAGGCGTTATCTTGATTACATGATGCTGCCCATTTCAAAAATAGGTAAATACATCGCAATTACCAGGCCACCAATCACCACGCCGAGTACCACCATGATCATCGGTTCGATTAAACTGGTTAAGCCATCAACCGCATCATCTACTTGTTGCTCATAAATGTGGGCAACTTTTGCTAACATATCATCGAGTGAACCAGACTCTTCACCTATCATCACCATCTGGGTGACCATATCGGGGAATAAATTGGTCGAGCGCATGGCAACGTGCATTTGTAGTCCTGCTATCACCTCATTACGTATTTCCATCACCGCATTTTTATAAACAATGTTACCTGATGCCCCTGCCGCAGAGGTTAAAGAATCAACCAGCGGAATACCAGCAGCAAAGGTGGTGGATAAGGTTCTAGCAAAACGTGCCATCGCCCCTTTGTGCATAATTTGCCCAATCGCAGGGATCTTAAGAATACTACGTTCGGTGATATGTTTGACTTTAATCGAACGTTGATTGGCTTTGAAATAGGCAACGGGAATACCAAATAATACCCCAGTAACCAGATACCAGAATTGGCTAACAAAATCAGAGATAGATAGTACAAAGAGTGTAAAAGGCGGTAATTGAGCACCAAAACTGGCAAAGATCTCTTTGAACTGTGGAATGACATACAGTAATAGAATTAAGGTCACTATCATTGCCACCGCTACCACCATGATTGGGTATAACATGGCTTTTTTGATTTTTGATTTAAGCGCCTCGGCTTTTTCTTTATAGGTGGCGATGCGATCATAGATAGTGTCTAGTGAACCAGATTGTTCACCGGCACTAATCAGATCGCAATATAAGTCATCAAAGTAAAGTGGGTGTTTACGTAATGCATCAGACAGTGGCGTACCGGTAGCAACTTCTGCTGCGACTTCGCCAATTAATAAGCGCATCGCAGGATTATCGTTACTACGGGCGATAATTTCTAGACTCTGAACTAAAGGTACGCCAGCATTGAGCATGGTTGAGATCTGGCGAGAAATGCTGGCGATATCCATTGGTTTGATTTTAGCTTTACGGCTGGAAAATAAACCGCTGGATTTACGATTGGCTTTTAAGACATTAATACCTTGGCGGCGCAGTTCCACTTTAAGGTTGCTAATACTTTCAGCTTGCATTTCACCGCTGACTTTTTTGCCTTTGCGGTTAACGCCCTGCCAGTTATAGGGGTAGCGCTTTCTCACTGTTGGTTTACTGACATTACTGGCTTTTTTAGTTACTGCGACCATGATGCTATCCTTAGCTAATGGTTGACGATAAGATCCTGCTTAACAAAGGATCTTATCGTGTATGTTATTCATATCTATGCTTGATCATTAATGATTGGTGATCCGTTCCACTTCAAGCAAACTGGTGACACCGTCGATAACTTTTTGCAGCGCCGATTGGCGCAAAGTATCCATGCCTTCTTGCTTAGCTTGATCGTTGAGCTCCATCGAGTTGCCACCCGTTAAGATCATTCGTGCGATCGACTCTGACATTGGCATCACTTCGTAGATCCCTACGCGACCTTTATAACCTTTGGTGCATTGCTTACAACCAATGGCTTTAAAGGCGGTGATCCCTTGACTAATTTGTTGCTGGTTAAAACCAAGTTTTGTTAATTCAATTGCGGGGATCTCTTCGGGTTGCTTACACTCGTGACAGAGTCGTCGGCCAAGGCGCTGGGCGATGATCAAGCTGACGGATGAGCCAATATTATAAGCGGGCACCCCCATGTTTGATAACCGGGTTAAGGTTTCGGCTGCGGAGTTGGTATGCAGTGTTGATAATACTAAGTGACCTGTTTGTGCGGCTTTGATCGCGATTTCTGCGGTTTCGATATCTCGGATCTCACCGACCATTACCACATCAGGGTCTTGGCGTAAAAATGATCGTAGTGCGCTTGGGAAAGTCAGCCCAGCTTTAAGGTTGATCTGTACTTGATTGATGCCAGTAAGGTTGATCTCGATTGGATCTTCGGCTGTGGATAGGTTGCGTTCAACGGTATTGAGAATATTTAAGCCGCTGTATAGAGACACGGTTTTGCCACTGCCAGTCGGTCCGGTGACCAAGATCATGCCTTGTGGTTTTTGTAATGCTGCAAGATAGAGTGCTTTTTGCTGTTGGTCATAACCAAGATTATCGATATTTAAACTGGCTTGATTAGAATCTAAGATCCGCATGACGACTTTTTCACCCCACATGGTGGGTAGGGTGCTAACACGCAGGTCGATGGATTTGTTTTTCGATAACTTTAATTTAATACGGCCATCTTGTGGTACGCGGCGTTCGGCAATATCTAGTTTGGCCATGACTTTTAAACGTGCAGCAAAACGCATGGCTAAATTAACTGGAGGCGATACCATTTCATGTAAGATACCATCGATCCGAAAGCGCACCCGGTATTTAAATTCATAAGGTTCGAAATGAATATCAGAGGCACCTTTTTTGATCGCATCTAACAGAATTTTATTGACGAATTTAACAATCGGCGCATCATCAGCGCCGTCTTTATTTTCTTGCTCTAAGCGTGATTCAACATCATCGACTTCTAAATCCCCAATGTCGCTATCACTGAGATCGCCTAGCGCATCGATGTCATTTTCGAGTACTACTTCTAAGGCTTTTTGTAATTGCAGTTCATCAACTAACAATACTTCGGTATGCAGACTGAAACTAAAAGAAAACTCTTCTAATGCAGTGACATTGGTTGGGTCTGACATCGCCAGATATAAGGTTTGCCCTTGCACATAGATGGGTAAGGCATGGTGTTTTTCTATTAATCTTTCATTGAGCAGATTAGCGGGGATCTCTTCGAGTTTGAAGCTATCTAAATCAAGCAAGGGAACACTGTATTCACGCTCGAGTAATTTTGCCAATACCTGACTGTCGATGATATTACTGTCGACGAGCAGGCTCGTGAAGGCTTTACCTTCCAGTTTAGCGCTTTGTAGCAGGGAGGGGATCTCTTCTACCGCGAGGTATGCATGTGCGACTAGGCTGTGCGCCAAGCCGCTAGCGTTATGCTTGTGTTGCATTAGGGCTTAGCAGTAGCCTAGGTCTACACAGGTACCACTTGGAGACCAAGTTACAGTACCAGCTGAAATCGTTCCTGCTAGTATATAAGTAGCATCTGCACTACTTGCTGTAATCGTTGCAACATTTGTGGCAAAACCAAGTGTGATCCCACTACCTACAGATGGAACACCGCCTTTGCCTGCGCCACAACCATTGCCGTCTGTATTAAATAAAGTTAGGCTTTTAATTTGGCTACACAGTTCTAAACCTGTTTTTAGAGGGCCTGTTGATGCTACAACTTCTGTAAACTGCGCTCGTTTTGTGTAATTCTGATAGGCTGGCATACCTACGCCAGCCAAAATTGCCACAATGGCAACGACGATCATCAATTCTATTAGCGTAAAACCTTGTTGTTGTGCTTTCTGTTGTATTCTCATTTTTTATATCCTTATAAAAATTACCAAATAGTCCTTTACTCATCACAAGTCATCAAATGGTATGAGACATCTGATGAGTTGAGTTTATTTAAACTTTTATTTAACATTTTGTATACAAAAGTTTGACGATCAAGTTCAAGTTATAGTACAACGAGCCTCTATTATTGTTTGATTTATTAAGATAAAATTTTATTTAGCGGAAGGTTTTGAAGTGTAAATGCGGTAATTAGGAAGCTATTTCTAGATGAATGACTGAATAGCAGATAGGAAGTAGGTATTAATATTATTTGCAGTTATTTGCTTTAGATGTAAAAAGCACTACCGTATTAATGGTAATGCTTTGTATGTTTGTACTACTTAATAAAGCGCATCGACAGGTCGGTCGCTTGTACATGTTTAGTTAATGCACCTACCGAGATAAAATCGACACCCGTTGCGGCGAAACTGGCTAGTGTAGCTATGGTTACATTACCCGATACTTCTAATTTTGCTTTGCCTTGGTTTAATTCAACCGCAGCGCGCATCATTGGAATATCAAAGTTATCTAACATGACGATATCAGCCCCCGCATCTAATGCTTGTTTCAATTCTGCTAGGCTTTCAGTTTCAACTTCAACAGGTTTGCCTGGTTGTAGCTGTTTTGCTTTTGAAATTGCATTTTCAATGCCACCACAAGCCATAATATGGTTTTCTTTGATCAGGTAAGCATCAAACAGCCCGATACGGTGGTTTTTACCGCCACCACAGGTGACTGCATACTTTTGTGCAAAGCGCAGACCTGGGATAGTTTTACGGGTATCAAGTAATTGACATTTGGTTCCCGTTAACTGGTCTACATACTCTTTGGTTAACGTTGCTACGCCAGAGAGTGTTTGCACGAAGTTCAATGCATTACGTTCGCCAGTTAATAACGTGCGCGCAGGACCCTCTAAGGTAAATAATGTTTGATCGGCAGCGACTAAATCACCGTCTGCAACAAACCAAGTAACGGTTACCGTATCACCAAGCTGGTGGAATACTTCATCAACCCAGGCTTTACCACAAAATACCGCTTGCTCACGGCTGATCACTTTGGCTTTAGCTTGTGTTTCTGCTGCGATTAAGTTTGCCGTGATATCACCTTCTGCCACACCTTGACCACCAAGGTCTTCAGCTAATGCAGTGCTTACTGCGCGGCGTATTTCTTGTTGTAACATAATAATTCCTAGGTCGATTAAAAACTAATATTCACTTAACGTGAGGGTTTTGCCTTGCTGGACTAATTTAACTTGTTTCAATGCATTCATACCGAGCAGAATAGTATCACCTTGCATGTAGGGATTAATATTCGCACTGAGGTCGTAAAGCGTCAGTTCCCCAACGGATAAGCTATCCAGACGAGTTGAAAAGACTTCAATGACGCCATTGGCAGTGTTTACTGATTGGCTATAACCGGCGTTTAGCCCGATCTGTTCGGCAACTGTTGCTGGTATCGAAACCTGCGTCGCGCCAGTATCGAGTAAAAATTTTACCTGATAACCATTTATATAACCATTAGTAACATAGTGCCCAGCACGATTTTGTTGCAGCATTACGACTGCATTGCCATTTTGTTGGTAACTATCTGGGTCACTATTGGGGTTTTGTTGGTTCGATAAATAAGCATTAAAGAATAGGGTCATCACGACCAACCCACTTATCCAGGCGATATAGGTCATGGCTTTGGCGATTTTTTGATTTCCATCCATTCTCTTTCTCCATTATAAACGGGTTACTTTATTGGCTTCGCATTTTACTGATTATGCTATGTTATTGCTAACGATATCATTGTAAAGTGGCGTAATTGTTAGCCGTGATCTAGTATCGCAGCAAATTTGATTATAGTCAGAAGGTAAGAATACAGTGGTAGATAGGCAAGTAAGTCCCGGTTTATTGGCAAGTGCAGATTTTTTGCCATCGCCACATTTTGATGAACGCCCTGCAGACATTGATATTGATTTACTGGTCATTCATTGTATCAGTTTACCACCAGAGCAATACGGCGGTGATTATGTCGAAGATTTTTTTCGGGGAAAACTCGATTGCAGTTTGCATCCTTATTTCCAGAGATTAGAGTCGGTACGGGTCTCCGCACATTTATACATTAAACGTGATGGTCAATTAATTCAATTTGTACCTTTGGACAAACGCGCTTGGCATGCGGGGTTATCTGAGTTTTCTGGTAAATCTCGATGTAATGATTTTTCGATTGGTATTGAGCTGGAAGGGGATGTTAACCATGCTTATACATCGGCGCAGTATCAATGCTTAGTGGCGGTGACTAAGCAAGTTCAACAGTGTTACCCTTTAATTACCCAAGATCGTATTACTGGCCATAGTGATATAGCCCCTGTGCGTAAAGATGATCCCGGTCCACATTTCGACTGGTCGTATTATTTTGCATGTTTAAATTTGAAGGACAATTAATATGGCTTTAATATCTTTGCTGCTGGCACTACTCATTGAACGGGTTGTTCATCTGAGTGGTAAATTGCAATTGGATAATGTATTACAACGTTATCTTTACCCCTTACTACCTTCATTTATTAATAGTGGCGTATTTGGGACCTTGGTGATCATCGCTGTGCCGACAATCCTTATGTATAGCTTATTAGCGTCTATTTCCGGTTTATATTATGGTGTGTTTACGGTAATAGCTTGGTTGCTATTATTATTAATGAGTTTTGGTGGCAGTGATTATCGCCGTGATTACCGCCAGTATTTAAAAGCATTAAGTCGTAATGATCTTGAAGCTAAAGGCATGTATGCGGAATGTTTAGATGTAAACAGTGAACGTTTTTGTGCAACATTACTGACTCAAGCTGTGGCTCAGCAGTTAGTCTGGATCAACTACCGATTTTATTTTGCGGTGATTTTTTACTTTGTACTGGCAGGGCCGGTTGGTTTAACGATGTACGTGGTGGCGCGAAGTTATCATAAATATGTGATACAGCATCATAGTCAGCTACTTAATCGAAGCGGTATTCATCGTGTTATGCGCATTGTTGACTGGTTGCCTGCACGTTTAACGATGCTAGGTTATGCACTGGTAGCAGAAGAACAAGCGGCGTTACCGCAGAGTCTACGCAGCTGGCGTGATGTATCGACCCCTGAATCTGATTTACTCGGTAAAGTGGTTTATTTGGCGAGTAAAGGCAACGTGAAAAGTAATGAATGTTATGACTATACCTGCTACTTAGTACAGTTAGCTAAACGCAATATTATCTTCTTTGTGACAATAATTTCCCTCCTTACCATTAACGGTACTATTATTTAATGGTCATTTAATCGCTATTTAATAACCACTCATTGAGCTAATTATCGAAAACGCCTCGTTGTCATGACGCAGGCGTTTTCATACTTTAATTTACCATTGAGTGGTAAGACCAATGTGTATCTGTTATCACTTTGGGGGTAGTTTGTTAGTGTTTCATTCTATTTTTTTGACCGTTCATGCAGATTAAGTAGCCGCGACCTTATTTTTATGCTTGGTTTATCCGTTTATTTAGATTGATTTACGCTGTCTACTTTGATTTAGACACTATAAAAATGAACAAAAATGTCTATTTTTAATGACAATCGAACGTAGTTTTGGTAAATTGTTATGACTTTACATTAAATTGGTCTTACCAATTTACCACTGGTTGTTTTGAGGTTCATAATGGTCTATCGAAAAATTCAGCCGCCGAAGCTTTCTGATGCAATTGCAGAGCAGCTAGAGCAAATGATTTTAGAAGGTAGCTTAGAGTCTGGCCAGCGCTTACCTTCAGAACGTGATTTAGCCCTGCAGCTTGAGGTTTCTCGCCCAACTGTACGTGATGCGATTTTACGTTTGGAAAGCAAAGGTCTATTGGAACGTCGTCAAGGACGTGGCACATGGGTGAAAAAGGTCATGGACCAAACACTGATGGAACCGCTGTTTCAATTATTGACAACGCATCCTGAAGCGCAATTAGATCTGCTTGAATTTCGGCATGCCTTAGAAGGCATTTCTGCTTATTACGCCGCGTTGCGTGGTACTGAAACCGACTTTCAGCAATTACGCGTTGCGCTTGATGCGGTAACAGCATCTAAATTAGAACGTGATCCGAAGCTGCAAGCACAAGCCGTCAGTGCGTTTAATATTGCGGTCACTGCAGCATCACATAATATTGTGTTGTTACATCTTTTGCGTGGTTTAAATCCCCTGCTAGAAGATAACATCTGCCAAAATTTTAGGCTGTTGGAAAAGCGTCAAGGTGTGGTTGAACAAATTAGCCAACACCGTGGTGATATGCTTAATGCAATTCTTAACCGACAACCAGAAGCAGCCAGAGAAGCATGTCATGCCCATCTGGCTTATATAGAGCAAGCATTGCTAGATATTGGGCGTGAAGATAGCCGCATTAATCGTGCGTCACGCCGTATAAAACAAGCTAAATAGTGTTACTAATGAATATTCTTAAACATAAACATGCTTAAGAATATTTCTTTAATGTTGTAGAGATCTAATTAGTAAGGAATCTCATATGTCAGACATCTTAAAGCATGATGTAGACCCAATCGAAACTACCGAATGGCTAGAATCAATCGAATCTGTAATTCGTGAAGAAGGTCTTGAACGTGCGCAGTATTTATTAGAAAAAGTAATTGCAAAAGCACATCAAGACGGCGTTGCACTAGGTAAAGGCGGCATCACTACGGATTACATTAATACTATCCGTACTGAAGACCAACCTGTATACCCAGGTGACGAGAAACTAGAGCGTCGTATTCGTTCGATTATCCGCTGGAATGCTTTAATGATCGTACTACGTGCATCTAAGAAAGACTTAGAGTTAGGTGGCCACATGGCATCTTTCCAGTCTTCTGCTGCACTTTACGATGTATGTTTCAACCACTTCTTCCGTGCACCAACGGAAAAAGACGGTGGCGATTTAGTTTATTACCAAGGTCATATTTCTCCTGGTATTTACGCTCGTTCATTTGTTGAAGGTCGTTTAACTGAAGATCAACTAAACAACTTCCGTCAAGAAGTTGATGGTAAAGGTATCCCGTCATACCCACATCCTAAGTTGATGCCTGAATACTGGCAGTTCCCTACAGTATCTATGGGTCTTGGTCCATTCTCAGCTATCTATCAAGCACGTTTCTTGAAATACCTAGATGGCCGTGGTCTAAAACAGACTGAAGATCAAACGGTATACGCTTTCCTAGGTGATGGCGAAATGGATGAACCAGAATCACGTGGCGCATTATCATTTGCTGCTCGTGAAGGTTTAGACAACTTAGTATTTGTTGTTAACTGTAACTTACAACGTCTAGATGGCCCTGTTATGGGTAACGGTAAGATCATCCAAGAACTAGAAAGCTTATTTAAAGGCGCTGGTTGGAATGTGATTAAAGTTGTTTGGGGCGAAGAGTGGGATGAACTTCTTGCTAAAGACACGTCAGGCAAACTACTACAGTTAATGAATGAAACTGTTGATGGTGACTACCAAACGTTGAAAGCTAAAGGCGGCGCTTACGTACGCGAGCACTTCTTCAACCGTTACCCTGAAACAGCTGAATTAGTTAAAGACATGACTGATGATGAAATCTACGCACTTAAGCGTGGCGGTCATTCATCAAGCAAGCTTTACGCAGCATATGCAAAAGCAAAAGCAACTGTTGGCAAGCCTACTGTTATCCTAGCTAAAACTGTAAAAGGTTACGGCATGGGCGAAGCTGCTGAAGGTAAAAACATCGCGCACGGCGTGAAAAAAATGAAATCGGATACGCTTAAGCAATTCCGTGATCGTTTCGATGTACCGGTATCTGATGATCAATTGTTAGAACTTCCGTATGTAAAAATCGAAGAAGGTACGCCTGAACACGAATACATGCATGCGCGTCGTAAAGAATTAAACGGTTACTTACCACAACGTAAACCTGAATTCTCTGGCAAGCTAGACATCCCAACAGTTGAAGATTTCAGCGTGCTACTTGGTGAGCAAAAGCGTGAGATTTCTACCACGATGGCTTATGTTCGTGCCTTAAATGTGCTGCTTAAGCATAAAGGTGTTGGCAAAAACATCGTACCAATTATCGCCGATGAAGCGCGTACATTTGGTATGGAAGGTTTATTCCGTCAAGTTGGTATTTACAACCCTAAAGGTCAAGCATACACACCTCAAGATCGCGAAATCGTTTCTTACTACAAAGAAGAAACTAGCGGCCAAGTACTTCAAGAAGGTATTAATGAGCTAGGTGCGATGTCTTCATGGGTTGCAGCGGCTACATCATACAGTACCAATGACGTACCTATGATCCCACTGTATATCTACTATTCAATGTTTGGTTTCCAACGTATTGGTGACTCTGCATGGATGGCTGGCGATCAAATGGCGCGTGGTTTCCTATTAGGTGCTACAGCTGGTCGTACAACGCTAAACGGTGAAGGTCTTCAACATGAAGATGGTCACAGCTTAGTACAAGCAGGCCTTATCCCGAACTGTGTGTCTTATGACCCAACATTCGCGTATGAAGTTGCTGTTGTATTACAAGATGGTTTACGTCGTATGTACGGCGAGCAAGAAAACGTTTTCTACTACATCACCTTGATGAATGAAAACTATGCTCACCATGCAATGCCTGAAGGTGCTGAAGCTGGCATTCGTAAAGGTATGTATAAGTTAGAAACTTATACTGGCGAAAAAGCCAAAGTACAATTATTAAGTTCAGGTACTATCATGATGCAAGTTCGCGAAGCGGCTCGTATCTTAAGTGAAGACTATGGTATTGGTTCTGACGTATTCTCGGTAACTTCATTCAATGAAATTGCACGTGATGGTCAAGACGTTGAACGTTACAACATGCTACACCCTGAAGCTGAGCAAAAAGTACCGTACATCACTACATTAATGAGTGATGCACCTGCTATTGCCGCGACAGATTATATCAAAAACTATGCTGAACAAGCGCGTGCATACGTGCCGACTTCATACAAAGTGCTTGGTACAGACGGTTTTGGTCGTTCAGACAGCCGTGCAAACTTACGTCGTCATTTCGAAGTTAACGCGCAATACGTAGTTGTTGCTGCATTATCTGAATTAGTTAAGAAAGGCGAGCTAGAAAATCAAGTTGTTGTTGATGCAATTGCAAAATATAACATCGACGCTGATAAATTAAACCCTCTATACGCATAAGGTATAAAAAATGAGTATTGAAATTTTCGTTCCAGACATTGGTGATGATGAAGTAGAAGTAACTGAGATTTCCGTTCAAATCGGCGATACAGTTGCAGAAGAAGATACTTTGCTTGCTGTTGAGGGTGACAAAGCGTCTATGGAAGTTCCAGCGCCACAAGCTGGTGTAGTACAAGAAATTCGTGTAAACGTTGGTGACAGTGTTAAAACTGGTTCATTAATCTTTATCTTCGCTGCTGAAGCTGGTGCTGCTGCACCAGTTGCTGAAGTTGTAGCTGTAGCTGACGCT
>NZ_JASJHF010000029.1:0-17062 GCF_033791185.1 Moritella sp.
TATTTTTAACTTACCTTTCGGTGTGCTTTGTAAATTGCTGATGGCACGTTCAGCATCTGCTAAACCGTCCATAACCTGACGACAATGCTGATAGTAAATGCCACCCACTTCAGTCACAGATACTTTACGCGTGGTCCGGTAGAATAATTTTGCCGACAAGCGCTCTTCAAGTGCCGAGATCTGTCGACTCACTTGTGCCGTCGAGATCCCTAAACGCTTGGCTGCCGCGGTAAAACTTTCCGTTTCGGCGACCGCAACAAACTCACTGACACCAGACCAATCACTCATCAATACATTCTCTTATTCAACTGTTAGGTAACAATTATAAGTTATTAGCGACAAAAACCCTAAATTATTACTATGCAGTAAAAGTGATTTGCTTAACCAGCTCATTATCATCAGCCCATAACTCCAATATAATCTCGCCTTCATTACTGATATCCAGTAACTCTAACGAGAAAGATTATGCTATCAACTATCAAGCGTTCATTGCCGTTGCAACTACTGACTGCCGCTATTCTAGCTTGGGTGTTTGCCACCATAATGCCCACTGTAGCCAATATTACCGAGCCAGTTACAGAGCCGCTTACAGAACAAACTTGGTATCAATTAATCTTGTTAGGCAAGACCAGCTATATCGGTTTGCTTAAAATGGTTATCGGCTTAGTGGTCATGTTGTCGTTAATGCAGGGGATTACCAATATAGGTTCAACGCTAAAATTAAAAACCTTAGGCGTAAGCACCCTCGCCTTTTACAGCTTAACGTCGATTATCGCTATCAGTCTCGGACTTGGCGCTGCGCTATGCATGCCTGAATGGCAGCCGCTTGTTGAGCCAGTCGTTGTTGCTGACCACATTAATTTAATTGAACAAGATACAGTAACAGGCTCCAGCATTACTGCTAAATTCTTGGCGATGGCGCTAGTGAATCCTTTTTCAGCCTTGGTTAACGGCAACCTGTTAGCGATTGTTTTATTCTCACTGTTATTTTCAGTATCGTTATTACGGTCATTGCCACAAAATCATGTGGTATTTACGGTGATTGCGGGTTTGAATCAAGGCTTAAATAAATTAGTACAGAGCATCATTTGTCTCGCTCCGATAGCCGTGTTTGCCATCGTATTTGAGTTTACCGTCACAGGTAATACCGGTTTATTTGGTCAATTGGCGCTATTCGCCTTGTTGGTATTTTCACTCACCCTAGTCCACGGCGTGATTGTATTACCAACTCTGGCTAAAATTTTTACTGGCATTAAATTTAGCACCTTGTTTAAAGCCATATCCGCACCACTAGCGATGGCGTTTGCCACGTCATCAAGCTCTGCAACGCTGCCGCTATCTATGCAAGCCGCAGAAAAAGAACTCGGTGTATCACAAAGTACCAGTAGTTTTGTATTACCGCTGGGCGCTGTGATGAACATGGATGGTACCGCCTTGTTTGAAGGTGTCGCAGCCATCTTCCTCGCCCAGTTATTTGGTATTGATTTGACGACCACAGGTATCGTGATGATATTTATCATGGCGATGGTGTCGTCAGTCGGCGCGCCCGGTATGCCCTCAGGTTCAATGTCAGGTATGCAGTTAGTCATGCTAGCGGCAGGTATTCCACTAGAAGGTATCGCCATCTTACTTATTATCGAACGTCCACTCGATACATTTAGAACCGCTGTGAATGTTGAAGGCGATTTGATTGCGGCGCTGGTTGTTGATAAATGGCAGCAGTAAATGAAAAATAATTCTCACAATGAACTCAAATTTATAAGTAGATGTAAATTCACGTGTCAGCATATTTAAAAACTAGCTTTATTATTGAATTTTCATGGCTTATGATATTCCTTCTAGCCTTAAAAATGACCCATATTAAATGAAATTTGAAAATAAAAATGTAATAGTCGGTTTTTCAACTCATATTTTCACTAATTTATATATCAATATGCTGATAAGTAAATGTGGCATCAATAAAAATAATATATGCCTTGTTACACTAGATAACATTGCAGACGATTCATTATCGTCCGAGATTGGTGTCGAAGTATGCGCTCATTCGCTTTGCTCTCTTGAAGATTTAACTTTATGTAAAACAGTCACATTTATGTCTCTCGGTACATTTAATAGTTTTTTTGTTCGAAAATTATTTGAGTATTCAGCTGATTTTATAAAAAAACATTCATACACCTAACTGACGATGAGTTAGCTCGATGGGTTAAAACTAAAAATAAATTTGGTAAGTTAATTGTTACTAAAAAAAATCTAATTGATGATCATTGTCTATATGTTCTCAACCATGTAATCAATTTTATAGCCGCAGATGAACCTTTTCATTCGAATCTTAAATTTGTATTAGAAAAAGATAATTTCAAGCTTTTTGATGGGAGGGATGCATTTAAAACTATGCCGACCGCATTATGGGATAAGTTTACTAACTTATACCTATGTGATAACGAATATACCAAACCTGAGGATAGAATTCTTATTGGCGCTAAACGGGGGGCATTTTCTCTTTCAGATACAATATCTATATTAAAAAACTTACACCAAGAAGGCGTGCTAGAAAATAATAAGTGCATGTTATTTATTGATAAAAAGCACAAGTCACATAGGATTTTCATTGACCTATACCTATCATATCTAAAACTTATAAAAAAATGTGACGTTGATATTAGCTTCCCAACACCAGCAAATAATATTACTTATAATGCACTTATAATGTCTTGCTCACACTTGATTTTACAAGGAAGAGGAAGCATGACAACAGCGAGAAGCTTTATAACTCAGGCCAGAGGTGTCGTCCATGTGGAAACAAACTCCCCAAATGATATTGAATTGACCCAAAGTGAGGGCGTTGAAGTTGCTGGTTTTAATAATTTTAGAGATCTAGCTATCAATATTAAAAACAATCTAATCGATGTTAATCAAAATAAGCTAATCATGGAAGATAGATACCGTTTTAAATATGACGTTTTAACAAAAATATATAAATAATGAGCATACTTATTAAATATGGGAGGTCATTAATCTGCCCGCCCTTAATAATTGCATTTCAAGACGATCGGTCATAGAATAACTAAATGCCAAGACCTAAACAAAACGAACATACCCGCGAAGCCCTGATTGAAGTTGGTATCAAGCATATCTCTCAACACGGTTATCACGGCACTGGGATAAAACAGATCCTAGATGAGCTGAAAGTACCGAAAGGGTCCTTTTATAACTACTTTAATAGCAAAGAAGCTTTTGTTGCCGAGCTAATCGAAGCTGATATGCACGTAAATGCCAAGGAAATTCAACCGCTATTGGATGACGTAAACCTGAACCCAATACAAAAGTTGCGTGCGCTATTTGAAAAAGGCCGCCAAAAGTACAGCGAAAATCAAGGTAAGCAAGGTTGCTTAGTCGCGAGTGTTGCTAACGACATTGGTAACTCAAGTGCATTATGCCAACAAGCAATGCAACGTTCGGTTAAAGCGCTAAACACATTATTATCTGGATTAATCAGCGATGCTCAAGCACAGCAATTGATCCGTACAGACTTACCAGCCAAACAGCTCGCGACATTAATGTGGACAGCATGGGAAGGTAGTTTAATCGAAATGAAGATCGCTGGTAATACCGACAATCTCACTCAGATCACCGACTTCATTTTTGATGATATTTTAAAAGCTAGCTAATTACTTCACAAAAACAGACAAACAGACAGCGATATTATGAGTCGAATTGTAATGTCGTTTTTTTGACCTGAAGTTAAGACGACCGGTCTAATGATTGATTTAAAGCAGGATTAATAATGACTACAGCAATTACATTACAACAAGGTTTTACCTTAAAAAATGGCACGTTTATTAAAAACCGTTTATTTAAATCGGCGATGAGCGAGCAGCTTAGTGATACGCAACACAATCCATTACCTGGTCTAGCAACGCTTTATCGTGCTTGGGCTTTAGGCGGTTTAGGATTATCAATTACTGGTAATATAATGGTTGATCGCAACGCGCTTGGCGAACCAAAACAAGTAGTATTAGATGAACAAAGTGATTTAACCGAATTTAAAAACTGGGCGCAACAAGGCAGCGTTAACGATACCCAGTTATGGGCGCAGTTAAATCATCCAGGTAAACAGACGCCGAACTTTATTAATAAACAACCTGTGGCGCCATCTGCTATCGCATTAACCAATGGTTTGGAAAAAGGCTTTAATATCCCTCGCGCCCTAACCGAAGCAGAAATTTTAAACATTATTGGTCAATTTCAAACGAGTGCAAAATTAGCTAAGCAAGTTGGTTTTACAGGCGTGCAAATCCACGGTGCCCATGGTTATTTAGTTAATCAATTTCTGTCTCCACGCCACAATCAACGTAACGACCAATGGGGCGGTAGCATTGAAAACCGTATGCGTTTT
Organism: Moritella sp.; assembly: GCF_033791185.1. Lineage (GTDB taxonomy): Bacteria > Pseudomonadota > Gammaproteobacteria > Enterobacterales > Moritellaceae > Moritella. Next base: position 4,397 of record NZ_JASJHF010000029.1, read on the forward strand.
GTATTATCTATCTACCAAGCTATACGTGCCGAAGTCGGTGATGAATTTCCAATTGGCATTAAATTAAATTCTGCCGATTTCATGCGTGGCGGTTTTACCGAAGAAGAATCAATGCAAGTAGTGAAAGCATTGTCCGATGCTGGGATCGATCAAATTGAAATCAGCGGTGGTACCTATGAAAGTCCAACGATGACCGGTCACAAGGTAAAAAAATCAACCTTAGAGCGGGAAGCTTACTTCCTTAGCTATGCTGAAAAAGTACGTGCCATTACCGATACAGCGTTAGTGGTGACGGGTGGTTTCCGTTCAAGTAAAGCCATGTTGTCAGCGCTGCAAAGCAATGCCACTGACTTTATCGGTATCGCGCGTCCAATGTCGCTAGATACTCAATTACCGAATAAATTAATGGCATCTGATGAGCATAAGATTAGTTTACCCAACTTAACCACAGGTGTGAAAGCCATTGATCGGATGGCAATGTTAGATATTACTTGGTATGAAGCTCAGCTTGCGCGTATTGCCAAGCAGCAACAACCAAAAGCAAATTTAGGCACTTGGCCAGTGTTTTTCAAAACCATTTATGGTGCTGGAATATACGCATTTAGAAAACGCCGCGCTTAACCTAAAGCGTCGCCTTATCCGCTACAAGTATGGTAGCATACCGAAAAACTCATCCCATTTTCACAAGGTACTTATTCATGAAAGTTGTTCGCTGGTTACTAGGCCGTCTTATTTTAACGCTTAATTTCATCTTTTCACCAAAAAGCATGAAACGCCCTGCTGAAGAACAAGCAAAGGTTGATAGCGAGATCAATAACATGTCACTTTACCAATTTGAGGCTTGCCCATTTTGTGTAAAAGTACGCCGTAGCATGAAGCGTTTAAACCTAGATATTACGGTACGTGATGCAAAAAATGATGCCTCGTTTGGTAACGAACTAGAACAACAAGGCGGTCGCCGTAAAGTACCTTGCCTACGCATTGAAGAAAATGGTCAAGTGCAATGGATGTATGAGTCAAATGACATCATTGCGCATTTAGAAAAGAAATTTGCTTAATTAAAGTTAATTAATGCATGAAAAGCTTGATAGCAATATCAGGCTTTTTTGCGGTCGTTATTGAGTAAACCATTAAAGCAGTTTAATTCCTGCTGATATTTATGCTATCTTGGGTCGCTTTTAAATCCCATTAAAGGCTCACCATGGCACGTAAAGGCACTCTATTTATTGTATCCGCTCCAAGTGGCGCAGGAAAATCAAGTCTTATCAAAGCACTTTTAGATGCAAACCCAAGCAGCGATATGAAAGTGTCTGTCTCTCATACGACCCGCGCTATCCGCCCTGGTGAAGTTGACGGTACCCATTACCACTACATTCCAGTTGCTGATTTTAAAGCGCAAATCGAAAACAATGAGTTTTTTGAATGGGCTGAAGTATTCGGTAATTATTACGGCACGTCACGTGTTATGATTGAAAATACCTTAGCCCGTGGTGTTGATATTTTCTTAGATATTGACTGGCAAGGTGCGCGTCAAATTAAGCAACAAATTGCAGATGCGCGTGGTATCTTTATCCTACCACCAAGTCGTGAAGAGCTAGAGCGTCGCCTCAACAGCCGCGGTCAAGACAGTGATGAGATCATCGCCAGCAGAATGGCAGAAGCAGAAGCAGAAATGTCACACTATAATGAATATGATTACCTTATTATTAATGATGATTTTTCGACTGCACTCGAAGATCTACACGCGATTGTTCGCGCAGAACGACTCGGTTCAGCGAAGCAAGCAGCAAAAAACAATGTAATTATGAAAGATTTGCTGGTTAATTAGGCAAAAATAAAGTATAGTTTCTCGTCATTTTTTAGACTTAATTCACTTGGAGTTCCTGCATGGCACGCGTAACCGTAGAAGATGCTGTAAAACAGGTTGGTAACCGTTTCGACCTAATATTAATGGCGGCACGTCGCGCTCGTCAAATCGCAGTACATGGCAAAGAACCTTTGGTAGCACCAGAGAATGATAAGCCGACTGTAATTGCCCTTCGTGAAATTGAAGCTGGTCTAATGAGCAACGAATTAATGGATGCTGGCGATCGTCAAGAACAGCAAGAACACGAAGCACAGCAAATTGCAGCAGTAGCAGCAATCGCTGAAGGCCGTGGCTAATACCTAATCATCTTTCCGATGATTTTATAAAAAAGGTGCATATTGCACCTTTTTTAATACCTATAGAACCACCAAAATTTGCTTTATCATTTTTTTATATTCAAAATTTCCAAACCGCTAATTCAAGATTGAGTTGGCATAAGTATGACGAAGGTGTAAATTTAAAGGTGCAATTAGTTCCACTTTTTATTATCTTGCTAATATTATCATCTTATTTATATCAACTTTTTAGTAACGAGGCAGTACTTGCATATATTCGCAAATTTAAAAGCAACGACATCAACCTACCTATCGGTTGAACAAGTCGAACTCATTGAGCATGCTTATTTAGTCGCGCGGGAAGCGCATCTACCTCAAAAAAGAAGTACGGGCGAACCTTATATTATTCACCCTGTTGCCGTTGCTGAAATTCTTGCTGATATGCGTCTTGATCATAAAACCATTATGGCAGCGCTGCTCCACGATGTGATTGAAGATACGCCAACGACCCAAGAAGACCTTGCTTCATTATTTGGCAATACCGTTGCAGAATTAGTCGAAGGTGTATCTAAGCTTGATAAGCTAAAATTCCGCGATCGTAAAGAAGCCCAAGCGGAAAATTTCCGTAAAATGTTCATGGCAATGGTACAAGACATTCGCGTTATCTTAATAAAATTAGCCGATCGCACCCACAACATGCGTACTCTCGGTGCATTAAGACCGGATAAACGCCGTCGTATTGCCAGTGAAACACTCGAAATCTTTGCCCCTATTGCTAACCGCCTTGGTATTCATAATATTAAAAATGAATTAGAGGAACTCGGGTTAGAAGCCATGTATCCAATGCGCTACCGTATTCTGACTGAATCAGTAAAAGCTGCCCGTGGTAACCGCAAAGAAGTGATGTCTAACATCCGTCAAGAAATTGCCGGCCGTTTAGAAGAAGCGGGTGTACCGGCAGAAACTCATGGCCGCGAAAAGTTAATCTTTAGTATCTATAACAAGATGAAAAAGAAACGCGTTCAGTTCCATGAAGTTGTTGATATTTATGCATTCAGAATTATCGTTGACGACCTTGATACCTGCTACCGTGTACTCGGTCAAATGCACAGTTTGTACAAGCCGAAGATAACGCGCTTTAAAGATTACATAGCCATTCCCAAAACTAATGGCTATCAGTCCCTGCATACTTCATTGGTTGGCCCGCACGGCGTTCCGCTTGAGATCCAGATCCGCACTAAAGATATGGACCTCATGGCTGACCGTGGTGTTGCCGCACATTGGTCATATAAGCAAGGCGCAGACAAAATTAATACCAACGCTCAGTTACGTGCGCAGAAATGGATGCAAAGCTTACTAGAACTACAACAAAGTGCTGGTTCGTCATTTGAATTTATTGAAAGCGTGAAAACCGATCTGTTCCCTGATGAAATTTATGTGTTTACACCAAAAGGTAAGATCATTGAATTACCACGTGGCGCAACACCCGTCGACGTGGCTTATTCAATCCATACCGATGTCGGTCATACTTGTGTTGGTGCGCGCGTTAACCGCCAACCGCATGCGCTAAGTCAGCCGCTAAAAAATGGTCAAACCGTTGAGATTATTACCGCTCCGGGTGCTCGTCCGAATGCCGCATGGTTAAACTTTATTGTCACCGGTAGAGCGCGTGGCCGTGTTCGTCAGCAATTGAAAAACATGCGCACCGAAGACTCAATCATTCTTGGTCGTCGTTTATTAAATCATGCCCTTAATGGGGTTAAGATTGAAGATATCGCCACCGAGAATTTAGCCCAAGTACTTGAAGATACTAAGTGTGAAAATCTCGATGACTTGCTTATCGAAATCGGTCTAGGCAACATCATGAGCATTCTGGTTGCTCGTCGTCTACAAGGCCGTGTTGATGAACTCACCGACCTTGCACCACGATCAGAAAACCAAGATAAAATGCCAATTAAGGGCGCGGAAGGCATGTTAGTTAGTTTTGCCAACTGTTGCCACCCAATTCCAGGTGACCCAATTGTAGCGCATTTAAGCCCGGGTAAAGGGCTAGTGGTGCATATTGAAACCTGTCGTAATATTCATGGTTATCAAAATGAACCAGACCGTTACATCCAGGTTGAATGGGATGATAATATCGATCCAAGCCAAGAATTTAAAACCGAGATCCGCATTCAAGTGGTTAATCATCAAGGTGTATTAGCTAAACTGACCAATACCGTGGCATCAAGTGGCGCTAACATTCACAATATCGTCACCGATGAGAAAGATGCGCGTGTCTATAACGTCGATATTCTCATTACCGCTAAAAACCGTAAACATGTTGCCGATGTGATGAAGAAGATCCGCACCCTGCAAGACGTATTAAAAATATCACGCAGTTATAACTAAGCATCCACTTATCGAGATGAGTGCAGCGATAACAAAATGTTAGAACCAGATAGCTAAGGAGTGACAAATAACTCCTTAGCTATATAATCACCATTCAATCAACCCATCCCAGCGACGCGAAGTCCATAAACTCGCATTAAGCCGTGATTTGGGTATAATACCTCGCCAATTAAATCTGATAGAGTAAGACCATGACCCCAGAACGTTTAGAACGCATCACTAAAATGCTACAACACCGCCAACCAGACCTTACTGTTTGTATGGAAGCAGTACACAAACCACATAACCTTGCTGCAGTAGTAAGAACGTGTGATGCTGTTGGTGTCAACAATGTTCACGCGGTATGGTCTGTACGCCCAACAAAAGTATCTGGCGGCACTGCAACTGGCAGCCAAAACTGGGTAAAAGTACACTCTCACGATAATATTGCTGAAGCAATTAAAGAACTGAAAGCCCAAGGTATGCAAGTACTTGCAACTAACCTGTCGGATAACGCCGTTGATTTCCGAGAAATTGACTATACGAAACCGACTGCGATCTTAATGGGTCAGGAAAAAACCGGTATCAGTGCAGAAGCATTAGCACTTGCCGATCAAGATATCATCATCCCGATGGTAGGCATGGTGCAATCATTAAACGTATCAGTAGCGACTGCAACGATTTTATATGAAGCACAACGCCAACGTGACAATGCCGGTATGTATCAAGGCGAAAGCAAGTTATCGGCTGAAGAGCAGCACAAAATTTATTTTGAAGGTGGCCACCCTATCTATGCGAAAGCATGTAAACGTAAAGGTTTAGCTTACCCTGCATTAGATGAAGAAGGTCAGATTGTTGCTGACGAATCTTGGTGGGATGCACTACGTAGCTCAAACTAGGCTAGCACGATCCATATCATAGTAGCTTGAGTATAAATCTTCTGATAATATATGTTTATATGTACAGTAGATTCGTGAGTTATTATGCGATTAGATAAGATCCCGGTTATCGAATTAAAAGGTGTCGGCGCTAAAATGGCCGAAAAATTAGCAAAACTGAACCTAATTACCGTTCAGGATTTGCTTTTTCACCTGCCAAGTCGATACCAGGATCGTACCACCATCTATCCTATCCAAGACCTATTACCCGGTCTGCATGGTACTATCGAAGGCGAGATCGTCAGCTGCGATGTCACGTTTGGTAAGCGCAAAATAATGTCATGTAAAGTCAACGACGGCACTGGCATTATCACCTTATTATTTTTCCATTTTAATGCCGGACAAAAAAACAGTTTTATTGTCGGTAAAACAATTACCGCATTTGGCGAATTCCGTCGTGGCCGCTTTGGTTATGAGATTGTCCATCCTGAATATAAACTCGCGCACGCAAGCAGTTCAGAGATGAGTGAAGAAACACTCACCCCCGTGTATCCTTCAACTGATGGCTTAAAACAACTGACCTTACGTAACCTGACTGACCAAGCACTGCAGCATCTCACTCAAACCACGTTACAAGAGTTACTACCGACAGGACTTTACACTGGCCAAATAGAGTTAAACCATGCCATTCAGTTATTGCACCGACCAACATCGGATGTATCGCTGGAACTATTAGAGCAAGGTCAGCATCCAGCCCAGCAACGCTTGATCATTGAAGAACTGCTGGCGCAAAATATCAGCATGCTGCAATTACGTAAGAAAATGCAACAACACCCCGCAGTCAAACTACAGCCGAGCAAAACCATCACCGATAAATTTTTATCGCAACTACCATTCACACCAACCAATGCACAAAATCGCGTAGTCGCAGAGATCCAACAGGACCTCCAGAAAGCCTACCCTATGATGCGCTTGGTTCAAGGTGACGTTGGGTCAGGCAAAACCCTTGTTGCAGCCTTAGCGGCGCTTCAGGCTATCGGTAATGGCTACCAAGTGGCATTAATGGCGCCGACTGAAATATTAGCAGAGCAACACGCCCTAAACTTCAAAGGCTGGTTCAATCAACTGGGTATTAAGGTCGGTTGGTTATCAGGTAAACAAAAAGGTAAAGCGCGAGAAGCAGAGCTGGAATCGATTGCCAGTGGCGAAACCCAAATGATTGTCGGCACCCATGCCATTTTCCAAGATGCAGTGAAATTTTTAAATTTAACCTTAGTGATTATTGATGAACAACATCGCTTTGGTGTTGAACAACGCCTCGCCCTACGTGAAAAAGGCGCAGTGAGTGGTTTATACCCACATCAATTATTCATGACTGCAACCCCGATCCCACGCACGTTAGCCATGACCGCCTATGCTGATTTAAATACCTCGGTGATTGACGAATTGCCACCCGGTCGAACGCCAATTACCACAGTGGTTATGCCCGACAGTAAACGCGGTAAAATCATTGAACGGGTTGAGTTAGCGGTTAAAAATGAAGGCCGTCAGGTATATTGGGTATGTACCCTGATTGAAGAATCAGAAGTATTAGAAGCACAAGCAGCGGAAGATACCGCTAATGATTTGCAGAAACAGTTACCTGATTTACGTATTGGTTTAGTGCATGGCAGAATGAAAGCCATTGAAAAACAATACGTCATGGATGCATTTAAAAGTAAACAATTAGACTTGTTGGTAGCAACAACGGTGATTGAAGTGGGTGTTGATGTGCCCAATGCGAGTTTGATGATCATCGAGAATCCAGAACGCTTGGGTCTGGCACAATTACACCAGCTACGCGGCCGCGTTGGTCGTGGTAAAATCGCTAGCCATTGCGTATTGCTTTATCACGCCCCACTCTCCGACACCGGCAGTAAGCGGTTGTCAGTGTTACGAGAAACCACCGATGGCTTTAGAATTGCGCAACGTGACCTTGAGATCCGTGGCCCCGGCGAAATGCTCGGCAGTAAACAAACCGGTATTGCCGACTTAAAAGTGGCCGACTTAGTGCGCGACCAGCAACTGATACCTTTGGTACAAAATATTGCCCGTCACTTACTGCAACAGCATCCTGATAATGCCCATGCCATTACCCAACGCTGGATGGCAGACAAAGACATTTATTCGAACGCCTAACGCATGTTAGGCACAAAGATCATGCCCCTACAGGTATCACCACAAAGGTGGCGCTAAAAACAGCCGCCAATTTCGGGCCACTGTAAACATCCACGTCAACATCCAGCTTGGCGTTACGGCCTGCCAATAATTCTAACAAGCTGCCCTTCATTCGGTATTTATGCGCAACCGCAAAGGGTTCGAGATTAACAGGGCGTTTATAATTAATGCTCCCTTTCGACAGCACAATATTACCAATTAAGCCTTGCTCTTTAAGCATCAACCAAACTAATCCCCAACCCGTTAATGTTGCCTGGCTATAAATACTGCCCGCAAACATCGTATCATGGACATTCACGTTGGCATTTAAGGGGGCCGCAGTTTCAAATCGCCAGCCACTATATTGACGAATATTAATCCCCATATGCTGGCTAATCGGGATCTTAGTTGCCCACTCTTTTTGCAGTTCAGCGCACAATTCTGGATGGCGTAAGATCTTATCCATGGCGTTCACTTCTTTAATCATCTGGCGATGGCGAACACCCTCACTAATTTGGCCACTACCGACTAAAGAAAAGCCACATTTTTCATAAAACGGCACAGCTTCAACACGCGCATTCATAACAATACGTTCACTACCGGCTTTATGCGCTTCATCTTCCAAAGCTGAGATCAGCAAACTGCCTAAGCCTTGCTGGCGATGTTTTGGATCAACAGCCATGTAATGAATTTGAGACTCGTCCGCTCCAGCCGTATAAATCCGGCCACACGCAATCGGCGTACCGGTATTATCCAAGATCATACGATGCTCACTGTGCTCATCATAAATGTCTTTTTCAGTACCACGCGGACGTTGTAATGGCGCTCTTAATAGCGACCAACGTAAATGATAATAATCTTCTAACTCTTGTTCCGTTTCAGGGATATGCACGTGAAACATAGTTGCTCCTTGTCTATTATTATCACCCTAACTACAAATGCTATTTAGACTTGTAGCCAAAAAGTAACCGGTCCATCATTGACTAACGACACTTGCATATCAGCGGCAAAACGTCCTGTTGCTGTGGTTATTTTTTTTTGATGACATTGGCCAACAAAATATTCATATAAATGATTGGCATCAACAGGGGCTGCCGCCGTAGAAAAACTGGGACGAGTCCCCGAATTAGTGTCCGCGGCTAGCGTAAATTGTGATATCACCAATAGCTCACCATTAACTTGCTGCACATTTAAATTCATTTTATCATCGCTATCAGCAAACACCCGATACGCTAATAGTTTTTCACATAAACGCTTAGCTTTGGCTTCGGTATCACCTTTCTCAACACCCAGTAATACCACTAAACCTTGTGCTATTTTACCAATAACTTCATTTTCAACGCTTACATCTGCTTTGCGCACACGTTGGATCAATGCAATCATGCCTTGCCTCAATAATCATTATTAAATCTTAATGTTATTGATAATACCGAAACTCTTTTAATTAATCACTGACAAACTCAAAATCGATAGTATCAGCCATTAATGCAGTGGCTTTGCGTAAGGCATCTATCATTCCAGGTTCGCAATCAAAATGCCCCGCATAGGGCACAATAAATAACCGCGCTAACGGTAAACGCTGACAAAGTGCATAAACAGGGCCTAACGGATTTGATATATCAAAACGTCCATGCACCATAATCATCGGCAGTTGCGCTAACGTATCACAGCCACTAAAAATATAATCATCACTAATAAAACAGTGATGGGAAAAATAATGACACTGCAATGCCGACATACTTAATGCTACATCACTATCAATCAAATCCACTTTACTGCGAAATTCGGGATGGGGATTACCAATTTGCGCCTGCCATTCCACCCAAGCCTTAGCGGCAGCCATTTTCTCAATATCATTGTCACTGACTAACAACTGGCTATACGAGGATAGTAGCGCCTTATAATCATCGCCATTAGCTCGGCTAATCAAATAATTAAAATGGTCGGGAAATAACTGCGCGGCGCCGCCAGAAGCTGAAAGCTGCCAATTGAGATCCTGTTCACGCGCTAAAAATACACTGTGTAATATCAACCCTTGCACTTTGTCTCGATGGAGTAGGCTGTACAGCAATGCCAACGTGGCTCCCCAGCCTTCACCGAATAATACACAACGGTCAATATTTAATAGTGTTAAAATTGCACTGATATCCTGCAATAAATCTTGAGTGGTATTATCATCAATACAGGCGTACGGTTTGGAACGACCACAGCCACGCTGATCAAATAAAATAATGCGATATAGCTTAGGGTCAAATAAACGCCGGTCATCCTCTAGGATCCCTTTTCCGGGTCCGTCATGCAAAAATAACAACGGAATACCATCAGGGTTGCCTACTTCCTCAATATAAAGACAATGTAAATCGTTCGCTGGTAAGTAGTGTTCAGCATAAGGCTGAATAGCGGGGTACAGTCCAATCATAACAATATCAACCTCCTTTCCCGCAGCAAGAACACCAGAGGTTGATAGCGAAACCTAACATCAGCAAATACGATTCTATCGCGTCGGCGATGTTAAATTGCTTTGTTTAGTCGCTACTATCATCCCTAGAATTGTGTATTTGCTGCTGATTTTGTGACTGTTTTTGTAATTCCAACTGTGCTTTTTTATATTTTAACTGCTCATCAAACTCTGTTAATGACGCAGTGATTTCAGCCCCTAACAAAACAATTAACCAGCACAGATAAATCCAAACCAATAAGATAGGTATAGTTGCTAATGCGCCATAAATCACTTCGTAAGAGGGAAATTGTACTAAATACCAAGTAAAGATACGTTTAATACTTTCAAACAAAAAAGCACTAAAACACGCACCAATAAACGCATAGCGTAATGGCACACGGCGATGTGGGATCACCACGTACATAACGAAGAGGCCGAGTATACCTAAACAGGCAGGTACCAGTTTTAATAGACTCACCGTGCCAGTCACTTCCGTCATATCAGTAACAAATGACAGCGATAATAAATAAGACGATATACCTAAACTAATGGCGATAAAGAGCGGCCCAAAAGTTAAGATCAGCCAATACACAGCGAAGGACAAAAAGAAGCTGCGTTCAATTTTACAACGCCAAATATGATTAATGTGTTTATCTATGGTGTTAATCAGTAATAAAGCGACCATGAATAGTGCAGCCGAACCGATTGAGGTCATTTTGCCCGTATTGGCAACAAAGTCATGAAGGTAATCTTGTATCGTTCCGGTCGCGTGCGGTACTAGGTTGGTATATAAAAATGATTCGACACTCTGTTGCCAGGTTTCAAAAATAGGAAACGCAGACATGACTGAAAATAAAACCGTAATTAAAGGCACCAAGGAAAGTAACGTCGTATAAGCCAGAGAGCTGGCGTTAACCGTGATCCGATCATCACTGATACGTTTACCCAAATAGCGCATAAATGCAAAACAATGTAATAGGAACGACCACGTATTATTTTTTGTTTTGCTAAGTAATACCAACACTTGTTGATAAGGTGATTCAACCACAGGTTCCCTCCTTGGTTATTTTAAGGTAAAAAAGGTGCTAGCTAAGTATCACCTTTTTGCCTAATTACAAAAGGATAGATACCAGTGTTATGCTAACTGTAATAGATAATATCTGTAACCCAAACTCTACTATAGTCACTAATTAGAACATTTTTTTATAATTAACAGCCAATTTGTAATCGGTCATCAATTGATAACCTGTAAAATCTTCATATATCGGCACATCAACACGTAATAATAAATTGTGTCCCGAGCCAAGATTATAACGACCGGATAGACCTGCGGTGATCACTGTTGCTTCTCTTGCTAACGGGTCTTTAGAAGGACTCATACTTGCCATCATGTCACTATCTGCACCACTAATATTATCGTTGTAGGCAACATCAATAATAGCAGAAATACTAAAACGCTTACCAAAACCTTTGGTTAACCAAGTTGATGCTTCATATTCATTACCTAAACGGTAGTCGGCGCTATTATTGCCAATGCGAACCGTTGCTCGTCCTTGCACGCCGTAACCCCAGCTATCATTAAACATCTGCTGATAGGTTATACTTGGCACAAAATCAAAGGTGCCACTACCAAGCTGCATTGGATAACCCAGTTTTTTACCATCATATGTCTCATCGATACTGCCGGTTGGTAAGCTGAAACCATAACTAATCACTAAGTTGTCCAGACCATAACGATTTAGACCATCAACAATAGAAACTTCAGTATCAGTAATACCTGATGATTCACCATCATGTTCCATCATCGCCATCATCATTGGCATTAGCATGGTCATTTCTTTACTGGCATAACCCGTCATTACTGCTAATGTCAGGTCATCCGTCATGCCATACATAGCCCCTAGCATATGCATTTTCATCGACATTTCTGAAGGTGCCATCGAATAGCTATCAGCCAAAACATCCTGTGTTGATGCTTTATCAGTACCATTTTTAATACCTTCCATCCCCATACTCATAAAGCCGTATGAGAACATGAAACCGCCTTTTTTATGGTTATGGCTTTTCATTATGCCTGCTGGTGCCATCTGCATATTGGCATGATTCATCATACCGCTGTGGTCCATATTACCGTGATCAACGTCTGCAGTATCTGTTGTCTGCATCTGGCTGTGGTCCATTTTACTATGGTCGACTCCAGAATCGGCGGCAAACACAGTTGTAATGCAAAAGCTTAAGCTAACTGCAAGCATTGTGCTTATCTTATTCATTTTCATCAATTACTCCTTAATTATCATTTATTCTCAGATCATGCTAATGCACTACTTATCAGCATTAATTTATCCAAGGAACACAACATTCCAGTAGCGGGAATGTTATCTAGTAATAGATAAAACGACAACGAAAAACCCAAGTTAGTTAACCATTTCATAACAAGAATCAACATTGCGTAACAAATAAGGAGGCGCAAGCAGAAAGTAACAAAACAAATGATATTAAGCATTTACAAGTGCTGCATAAGCATATAAGTGCATTTGCACTAGTTAGGGAGATTTGAGAAACAGTGGGATTGGAATAATTCATTTAACGTAAGATAAAAAAAAGGTGATACCTAAGTATCACCTTTTTTGTAATAGCGCC
>NZ_JASJHF010000030.1:0-2702 GCF_033791185.1 Moritella sp.
CTCAATACGTAGTTTCCTTTTTAAAAAAGTAACATTTCGCTTTTACTTCTGTAAAACAATAACCCACATCACAATTTTAAAATCAGATAAAACGCAAGTTACTGAGCAGTTTTATTTAAAAGGATGTATTTATGATAAATGTAGAGCAGAAAGCTCAAGGCTTATATGTACCTGAGATGGAACATGATGCCTGTGGAATTGGCTTCGTTGCACATTTAAAAAATAGCAAATCACATAAAATCGTGGTTGATGCTCTTGAAATGTTAGCGCGTATGGAGCATCGAGGCGGCCAAGGCTGTGATCCATGTAGTGGTGACGGAGCGGGTATTCTTTTACAAAAACCGCACGAATTCTTAGTAACCGAAGCATTAAAAGCAGGTATCTCTTTACCTAAATTCGACCAATATGGTGTTGGTACTGTTCTATTTCCTCAAAATAAAAACCAACGTAATGAATGTCGAGATATTCTAGAGCGTAACGCTGACCGTTTAGGCTTAGAAATCATTGGTTATCGCGTACTGCCAACCGATAATTCAATGCTCGGTGCAGATCCTCTTAGTAATGAGCCACAGTTCGAACATCTATTCGTTACTGGCGGTCCAGATATGGACGCTAACGTTCTAGAGCGTAAATTATTTATTTTACGCAACTACTCGATACGCATTTGTTTACAATCTGTAGCTGGCATAGAAGATAACTTCTATATCAATACCTTTTCTTACAAAACAATTGTTTACAAAGGTCAGTTAACGACAGAGCAAGTACCTCAGTACTTCCTTGATTTACAAAACCCAAGCATGGTGACTGCATTAGCATTAGTTCACTCACGCTTTTCTACGAATACTTTCCCAAGCTGGCGTCTAGCGCAGCCTTTCCGTTATATTGCTCATAATGGTGAAATTAACACTGTTCGCGGTAATATTAACTGGATGAAAGCACGTGAAGCTTTACTTCAAGCTGAGTTCTTTAGCCGTACAGAATTAGATATGTTACTACCAATCTGTAGCGATAATATGTCTGATTCAGCTAGTTTTGATATGGCCTTAGAATTATTGGTACTTTCAGGACGTAGTTTGCCGCATGCATTAATGATGATGATTCCTGAAGCTTGGCAAGAAAACAAGAATATGGAACCAAGTCGTCGCGCATTTTACCAATACCATGCGAATATCATGGAACCATGGGACGGCCCAGCTTCTGTTTGTTTCACTGATGGTGTTCAGGTTGGTGCAACACTTGACCGTAACGGTTTAAGACCTTCTCGTTATTGTGTTACTAAAGATGACTTTTTGATCATGGCATCGGAAAGTGGTGTGGTTGATATCGCACCTGAAAATATCAAATCACGTGGCCGCTTACAGCCAGGACGTATTTTTGTAGCCGATCTTGAACAAGGTCGTATCATTTCTGATGGTGAAGTTAAAAGCAGTATTGCTACTCGCCAACCTTATGAAACTTGGTTAGACAATAATTTGGTTAAATTAGAGAACCAACCTGCGGCATTAGAACGTAACTTACAACCAAATGATGGTCAGTTATTAAAACGTCTTCAAGCTTTTGGTGTTACTTCTGAAGAGATTAGTGAAATTGTCTTACCTATGTTTGTAGATGGTAAAGAGCCGCTAGGTGCAATGGGTGCCGATTGGCCTCTAGCTGTTCTGTCGCATCAATCTCAGCATTTATCACACTATTTTAAACAGTTGTTTGCACAGGTAACTAACCCACCAATCGATCCGATTCGTGAACGTATGGTTATGTCGCTGAATACTTATTTAGGTAAAGATCAAAACCTATTAGCGGAAACACCTGAGCATTGTCATAAAGTAGAATTAGAGTCGCCAGTACTGAGTAATGCTGAATTACAAAAAATTAATGCACTAGATGATAAAAACTTACAAGCTAAAACATTAGACACATTATTCCGTGCTGATGGTACTCCGGGTAAGTTGAAAAAATCGTTAGAACGTATCTGTCGTTATGCAGAAGATGCTATTCACGATGGCTACTCAATCATTATTCTTTCAGATCGAAGTGCTACTTCAGATCACGCTGCTATTCCTGCGATGTTAGTAACGGGTGCGGTTCACCATTACCTAATCAAACGTGGTTTACGTGCGCTTTGTGATTTAGTGGTAGAAACAGGTGATGTTCGTGAAACACACCATTTTGCAACTGTAATTGGTTATGGTGCATCAGCAGTTAATCCTTACTTAATCGAAGAGATGATTGTTGATTTACAAGCGAAAAAACGTTTACCTGCTGGGAAAAGCGTAGCAGATATTTTTGCTTCATATAAATCAGCTATTGATGCTGGATTATTAAAAATATTCTCTAAAATGGGAATATCGACTATCCAGTCATACCAAGGTGCACAAATATTTGAAGCGCTAGGTATTAGCCATTCAGTGGTTGATAAGTACTTCAAAGGTACTGTGACGCGTATTCAAGGTTTAACTATTGATGATATTGCCAATGAAATCTTAGTTCGTCATCGTTTTGCTTACCCATTACGTGAAGTGCCATCACAGCGTTTAGATGTAGGTGGTGTTTACCAGTGGAAACAACGTGGTGAGAAACATTTATTTAATCCGACAACGATTTCATTACTACAGCAATCTACTCGTAATAAAGATTATGCACAGTTTAAAGACTATGCAGCAGCTGTTGATAAACAGGGTGATAACGCAGCAACATTGCGTAGC
>NZ_JASJHF010000031.1:0-2700 GCF_033791185.1 Moritella sp.
AAAATACAATCGTCACAGCCTGCAATAATGTCGCCAACATCCTTACCTATGAGTATACTAGCAGTCTCTTTACCATGAATGGCTAATTTAGCGTATGACAATTCAATGGCATCATTTAATGCTCCTTGCATCCCCTGTAACGCAGCATTTTTTGCATCCGTGCCAATATTTATAAACTTCGGTATTGCTGTTGCTGACAAGATCCCTAAAACAATAATTACAATCACCAATTCAATGAGGGTAAACCCTTTATTTTTGTGCATTTTGGATCCTAAAAAAGCCAGTATTCATAACTGGCTTTATTTGTGATTAATTAGACTTAAGCATGAGTTGGATAGTCAATATAACCAGCGCCATCACCGCCAAATAGAGTGGCTCCGTCAAGATCTGCTAGTTCGTAATTGTGCTTTAAACGTTCAACTAAATCTGGATTTGATACGAACGGACGACCGAAAGCGACTAAATCCGCGTAACCTTTAGTTAATATTTCTTCGGCACGTTCTTGCGTGTAACTTCCCGCGACAATGATGGTATTAGTGAAAAGATTTCGTAGTTCAATGCGGAAGCTTTCAGGTATTACAGGTGCATCATCCCAATCCGCTTCTGATAAATGCATGTAAGCGATGTCACGTGCTTGTAGTTCTTCTGATGCTTCAAGGATTGTAGGTACAATCTCTGGGCAGTTCATGTCTTTAAATGTGATAAAGGGTGCAAGACGTACGCCCACTTTATCCGCGCCAATTGCTGCAATCACAGCATCGACAACTTCAAGAAGAAAACGGATGCGATTACTATTTGTGCCGCCATATTTGTCTGTACGTTTGTTCGAGTTTGTTCGAAGGAATTGATCGATAAGATAACCATTACCACCGTGGATCTCGACCCCATCAAACCCCGCTTCTACGGCACGCTTGGCAGAATTAGCGAAGTCTTTAATTACGCGATTTATGTCTGCTTGAGTCATCTCGCGAGGTTGAATACAATCAACCATTGTGCCATTGCCTTGGTCGTCAGAAATCCAAACTTTAGTTTCAATTGGAGCTAGTGCTGACGGTGCGATAGGTAACTCACCATTTTGAAATGTTGGATGAGAAACGCGGCCGACATGCCATAATTGACAGAACATGGCAGCGCCTTGCACGTGCACAGCGTGAGTGATCGGTTGCCAGCCTTTAACATGTTCATCGGTATATACACCTGGTGTGAATGAATAACCTTGTGAATCATCGGAAATTTGCGTGGCTTCAGAAATGATTAATCCGGCGTTAGCACGTTGTTTGTAATAAGTAGCCATTAGTTCATTAGGTATATTACCTGGTTGGCTAGTACGCGCTCGGGTCATTGGTGCCATTACTACGCGATTTTTTAAGTCTAATTGTTTTAGTGTGGTGTTCTGGAATAATTTACTCATGATATTTACCTTATTTTAGCCGTTTAATGTGGATTTATTTGCTTTCATGATGAACAGTAAGCCAATCACTGGAACTATGATTGCCGCGTAAGGGATCATGCTAGCGCCCATACTGCTATCAAGTACGATACCGCCAAGGATGCCGCCGAATGCGTTGGCCAAGTTGAATGCTGAGATATTTGCCGTGGCAGCTAATTCTTGACCTTCGCCGCCGTGATTCATGACTCGAAGTTGCATTGCTGGTACATTGGCAAATGATGCTATGCCAAAGATAAATGCGGCGATGACAAAAAGTATTTTGTTATCAATAACCAGACCGACTAATACCAATGAAAGGATCATGGCAATAGCCCAAAATAGCGATGCTTTGTTGAGGTTTTTGTCTGCAGAGCGACTACCAATGGTGTTACCTATGATGAGACCAAGGCCGACAATCACTAAAATCCAAGTAACTGCATCTTCACCATAACCAGTGATATGCATTGCGATAGGCGCAATATATCCGTATAGCGTCATGAAACCTGACCATGCAAAAGCGGTGATTGCTAAACTCATTAATAACATTGGATTTTTGAACGCCATAAGCTGAGCTTTAATATTTTTAGCTTCGCCGTGACCAGTTGATTTGATCGACATGAGAATGAAAATCATGGCAACAGCACCGAATGCGGCAACCGTTAGAAACGTGGTGTGCCAGCCAAACTGTAAGCTGATCCAAGTACCTGCTGGTACACCGAGTACATTGGCCAGTGTCAGACCTGCGAACATTTGGCCAACGGCGCGACCAGCCATTTTTTCTGATACTAGGTTTGTCGCGACAACAGCGCCAATACCATAGAATGGACCTTGAACCAGACCAGCGATAACACGGCTTACTAATAATGACTCGTAGGTTGGTGCAAAAGCTGAAAGTATATTGCCGAGAATAAACAGTATCATTAAACCCGTCAGTACTGCTTTTTTATTAAAACGCGCTAAATATATCGTTAAGATCGGACCGCCAATCACAATGGCTAGCGCATAAGCACTGATTAAATAACCAGCCTGACCTTCTGTAATGGACAGTGACACGGCTATTTGCGGTAGAATACCGGCTATAACAAATTCTGCGGTGCCAATCGCAAATGCGGCGAGTGTTAATATCCAAACTTGGAAAGGCATTTTTTCTTTTTCAATCATCATGGTTATCTCTGTTTATAATATGCTGGCTATTATATTCATTCGATTTATTTTGATAATTGAGTAAAATACGAAATCATTATTCGGATAAACCGAACAATAGGAGAGGG
>NZ_JASJHF010000032.1:0-3942 GCF_033791185.1 Moritella sp.
TACATTCGGGTTATAACTAACAAAATGCTGAATAACGCCAAACTATCCTTGTAGGCGTTTAACATACAGCGCTAAAAGTTCAGCCGTTAATGGCTTACTGGCATAAAAACCTTGGTAAAAACTGCATTGCTGACGTTGTAAGAACTCTAACTGCTGGCGGCTTTCAACCCCTTCGGCAGTAACATTAAAGTCCATGTGTTTGGCCATCGCCAGCACCGCTTCAACAATCGCCATATCTGATACGTTGTAAGGTATATCTTGAATAAATGAACGATCAATTTTCAGCTCACTCGCTGGTAAGCGTTTTAAATAACTTAATGATGAATAACCCGCGCCAAAATCATCAACCGCAAAGCTCACACCAATATATTTTAACTCGGTCATTTTACGGATCGCATCTTCAGCATGCTCAATGACCACAGATTCGGTTATCTCTAGATTTAATTGCATCGGATCCATGCCCGTTTCATTTAATACCATAAGTACCGAATCAACAAAGTTTTGGTCATGAAACTGTCGAGTACTGACATTCACCGATAATTGCGGCACAGCGATACCGTCAGATTGCCACTCTACAAATTGGCGACACGCCGCTTGTAGCACCCATATGCCAATATCAATAATAAGATCGGTTTCTTCCGCAATAGGAATAAATTCATCAGGAGAAATCAGTTTTTTACCACCTAAATGCCAACGCACTAAGGCTTCAACCCCGATAATTTCGCCACTTTGCACCATGTGCTGAGGCTGGTAATGCAGAAACAATTCATTGTTAGCAATCGCACTTTTCAAACAATTGTAAATATGTAAACGTTTATCCGCCTTACGCTGCATTTTCACATCAAAAAAAGATACTTTTTTGCGGCCATTCGACTTTGCATGATACATAGCCGTATCCGCTTGTTTTAATAAATCATCCGCTCGCTGATCTTTACTTGGAAACAAGGTAATACCGATACTAGCACCAATATACAAAGCCTGACCTTTGTATAAATAAGGCTCAGAGATACGCTCAATTAATTGCTCTGCCAATAAATTGGCGTGCTGCTCTGCATGCATCGGGTTTTCAGATAAATCATACAATAAAACCACAAATTCATCCCCACCAAGGCGAGCAATGAAATCTTCTTGGCGTGGTATTTCTTGTAATCGTTTCGCAACCTCAACCAATATGCCATCACCAACCGCATGCCCCAATGAATCATTAATTGCCTTAAAAAAATCCAGATCAATAAATAATATCGCTCCGATCACCTGATTATTTTTGGCTAACTCGAATTGCGCTTCAATTGTTTGATTGAGTAAACGACGATTCGCAAGACCTGTTAACGAATCAAAAAATGCCAAACGGTAATAGTCACCTTGCGATTGATTAGCTGTCGCCATCGATAACTCACAGCGTAGTTCATTACCCATCAAACGTAGATTACGCTGGATCAGAGTCGCGATAGAGCGGCAAAAAGCTCGTAATGTGATCGAGTGTGCATCTATATCGACTAACCCGTTAAAATTAATCCCCCCGATGCAATCATCACCTTTAAACAAGGGCAGCACCAGTTTTACGATTGATGCCCCCTCAAAGCTATCACTCTTTTGAACGAGTTCACTGCGTAATTGTAACTGCGTTAATTCTGCAGGGCTAAAGACATCTACCGGCTCGATGCTGGTAAGGTATTGCGGTAATAAGGGGATGAGGTCGGCAATATGATCCGTAAATAAATGGATATTTATATCGACAAGGTTTAATGCGTTTATTGTGGTTTCAATCAGTCTATCGAAAAATAAAATAAATTCGTCGCGACTACACCAATCTATGACAGTCAACTGTAATAATACATGATCAAGGTGTGCAGAATAAGCAACAAGAGCATCATCTGACGTGGTTATATTACATTTATTGGGCATATTATCAGTATCAGTACTTATTTGATTTTATCGGTTATATGACTAGGCATAATGCCTAAGCAGAAGGTAGAAGACAATAAATTTAGCATAAACACCTATAATTGATTAGTTGGTCACACTTTTTATGCATTTTAAAAACTAAATTACCAAACGTGATCTAAATCACTTTTTTTTAAGCTGAAAGTCGTATTCTGAAGTTGAACCAATTAAGGGTAATCCACAAGGAGATGTCTATGACATTTGAAATAACCAGTAAAGAAATCAAAGTTACGGCTCCTATGCACGAAAAGCTTGCGATTAAATATGCGAAGTTAGAACGCTTTAATATTCCCATGATTAATCCGCACGTAACGATTACGAAAGACAAGAATAACGTTAAAAAAATTGAGGCTAGCATTCATCTTCCACAAGGCCAGTTACTTGCAGTTTCTGAAGGAGAAGATCTTTACGCTGCTATTACGATTTTAGGCCAAAAGCTAGAGCGTCAATTAAACAAGTACAGCGATAAGCACTCTGCGCATAAAAGCGGTAAAGAACAGTGTCGCGCAGGTGTAATTAGTGGTGAAGAGCTACCTGTTGAAAAGATTGCTGATGACGAGTTAGAACTCGCAGAGTACTAATCAAAAACACTAAAAATTTCTGATTCCTTTATTAATACAGGAACAATAAATAAGCGCAGCATAGGACTGCGCTTTTTTTATTTCTGCAGTTTGCCCCTGACAACTTGACTTTGCCCCGCGAGATAAATAAATTAAACAATCAATTATAAATAAATGTGCACCACTAGGCATATATAACCACATAACCTTACAGCGTACGCACAAGGATCCTATTTCATGGCAGACCTCAACGATATTAGAACTCGCATTACCACGCTTGATAGCAACTTATTACAATTATTATCCGAACGCAGAGAATTGGCCATCGAAGTGGCAAAGAGCAAGCAATCGACGAGTAAACCAGTACGCGATCAAGATCGTGAACAACAGTTATTAGTACGTCTCATTAATCAAGGCCGTGAGCGTGGTCTTGATAGCAACTACATCATGAATATTTACCATACTATTCTTGAAGATTCAGTATTATTACAGCAAGCATTTTTACAACAAATTAAAAACCCCAATGCCGCGGTACAAGTTGCTCGCGTTGCGTTCTTGGGAGATAAAGGCTCATACTCTAACCTTGCCTGTAAGAAGTATTTTGCCCGTCAGGATGATAGTTTAGTGGAATTAGGCTTCCCAACATTCCAACAGATCATTCAGGCGGTCGAAAAAGGCCAGGCTGATTATGGCATGCTACCAATTGAGAATACCTCTTCTGGCAGTATTAATGATGTTTACGACCTACTACAGCACACCAGCTTATCGATAGTCGGAGAGTTAACCCAGCCAATTGAACACAGTTTAATCACGACCTGTGATACTGACTTATCAAAAATTGAAACGATCTACGCACACCCCCAACCATTTGCACAATGTTCACTGTTTTTAAGTGCACATCCACACATTAAAATTGAGTTTGTGGATAGTTCTTCAGCAGCAATGGCAAAAGTAAAAGAATTAGATAGCGATAAAATAGCCGCAATTGGCAGCATTACCGGTGGTGAATTATATGGATTAAAACCAATTCGTACTGGTTTAGCAAATCAAACCGAAAACTATAGCCGCTTTATTGTGGTTGCACGGAAACCGGTTGATGTAGCCGTGCAAATCCCCGCTAAAACCACTTTTATTATGTCGACTGGCCAACAGGCTGGTTGTTTGGTTGAAGCGCTATTAGTCTTACGCGAACAAGGCGTTAATATGACTAAATTAGAATCCCGTCCCATTCAAGGTAACCCTTGGGAAGAAATGTTCTATATTGATGTCGCGGCTAATTTACAATCAGAAAACATGCAAACAGTGATCAAGCAGTTGACTCGTATTACCAACCAGCTCAAAGTATTAGGTTGTTACCCAAGTGAAGATGTAGCAGCAACCAATGTACCTGAAGATCTACTATAAGTGGATATAGCTGGCCTATCTCTCTAATCAAATA
>NZ_JASJHF010000033.1:0-9515 GCF_033791185.1 Moritella sp.
TTATTCAAAGGAAAGTGTGACCTATGAAGACACAGCCAATGCTCGAACAATTTATTCAACGTCATCAGTTGGATGAGGATTATTTAACCCATGCATCAGACAATTTTTCGCCTGCACTAGAAAGTATCGTCTCGCACCAAAAGCAGGCAAAGCAAACTTTTCTCGTGGGTATAAATGGTTGTCAAGGGTCAGGTAAATCAACGCTGGCCGATTATTTAGGCACCCGACTCAGTAGCGAATTTGATTTAAACGTTGCGGTATTATCCCTTGATGACTTTTACTACAGCAAGCAACAACGCAATGAACTTGCCAATCAGATCCACCCTTTACTGCGTACCCGTGGTGTTCCTGGCACACACGATATGACCCTCGCCAATGCGACACTAGAAAAACTTTGTACTGGCGCAACCGCAAACGATCCTGTGCTACTGCCACGGTTTAACAAATTTACTGACAACCCTTACCCAAAATCACAATGGCCAATTGTCGATCGGCCTATTGATGTGATCATCTTAGAAGGTTGGTGTTTAGGCGTGCAACCGCAGCTGATGAAAGATCTTATCTATCCAATTAACAAACTCGAAGCAGAAAAAGACCGATACGGAATTTGGCGCAGTTATGTCAATCAGCAGCTAAAACAAAACTACCAAGGCTTATATCAACGTATTGATCTTTGGCTGATGCTAAAAGCACCGAGCTTCGACAGTGTTCAAGCATGGCGATTAGAACAAGAGAGCAAGCGCCAACAACGCCGCATTAGTGAAGATAATACCCAACAAGAAACCTTCATGACTAGCACTGAAGTACGTGCCTTTACCGCTTATTTCCAACGTATTACCGAGCAATGCTTAACAACCTTACCCAGCCACTGTGATTGGGTATATGAACTCGATAATACGCGAAACATCATTAATACTACGCAACCCGCTTTGGTAAAAGAAACGGCGAGTGAAATAAGTTAAACCATAACGAGAATAACCACATAAACCAGAGACAAACCAGCAAGGCCCATGATAAGTCCCACTCTTGCCATATCCTTGCTGGCAACTAATCCAGTAGCATAGGCTAATGAGTTAGGCGGTGTTGAAACCGGTAATATCATCCCCAATGAAGCTGAACAGGCAACTACCACTAACATTACCAGTAATGATAAGTCATCCATTGAGGTCGCGACCGCCGCTGCAATCGGCATTAATAAGTTGGCCGTTGCCGTATTAGAAATAAAATTAGCCATCAACCAACACACAAAAGACATTACTAACATCACCAGCAAGGCCGGTAACACCGAATAATCAATTGCATTGGCCATAACTGCCGCTAGCCCTGTTTTATCTAACGCTATACCAATCGCAATACCACCAGCAACCAACCACAACACGTCCCAGTTGATCAGTTTCAGCTCTTCTTTGCCGATGATGCCCGTTAGCGTAAATACCGCCAGCGGGATAATCGCAACAACATACGTATTCATGCCATGTAAACCAGTGCTCATCCACAAGATGATAGTCAGCGCAAAAGTAATATAAACCACTATCGCTTGCCAGCTACGCTGAAAGTCACCGCCTAACTGTAAATGTAAACTGTCGCCACTGAACGGGAATAACTTTTGTAACAACCACCACGCAAAGGCTAATAGCACAATCACAAAAGGTAGCCCGAGTATCATCCAATCAAGAAAGCTAACATTATAAAGGCTATCTAGATATTGGAGGGCAATAGCATTGGGCGGCGTACCAATTGGGGTAGCAATACCACCGAGGTTAGCGGCAATCGGTACACTCAAGACCAAAGCTTTTATGCCCTTTTCTTCTTTAGGCACTGACATTAGAATTGGCCCTAACAAAGACAGCATCATCACCGTGGTTGCCGTATTGGACATAAACATAGAAAACAATGCAGTTATCATCATCAAGCCCAACATGATCGATGCCGGCTTAGTACCAAAAGGTTTTAATAATACATTGGCAAGATTGGTATCGAGGGCATACTTATTCGCTGCAATCGCCAATGAGAAACCACCAAGAAACAACACGATAATCGGTGACGAAAAAGCCGCGAAGATATCGTTATAATGCATCAAGCCTTCAATACTGGTCGTAGAATCAAGGCCATCATTAAACAACCGAAAACTATATAGTCCTTGATCGGAGAGCATCACCAGTTCAAGGGCTATAATCAAAATGGAGGTGGCGAAAACCGGCACTGGTTCCAGGATCCACAGCAGCGCAGCGAGTACAAAAATAGCTAACAATCTATGCTGGATAATACTAAGGTCATCAAAGGGTAACTGAGAGGTGGGGACTGAAAGTAAAAATAACGGAATACCAAACGCAATTACTAATTTAACTAATCTTGCCATCAAAGGCTGTCGATCGTCATGCCCTGACTGCTTATTTGTAAGCGCTTTATCTTCAAGCACTTTATCTTCAAGCACTTTATTTACAGTTATGTTCGTCATTAGCTTTAACCTCATAAGCCATTAATTCATAACATATAAAATACACTTTTTCAGGACTAATTATTCGCTGGTCTATCACGTTTTAAGATTACAAATCCATTTAATTAACCATCGAGAGTTCGTTACATAAAATGAGCTTACAGAAGCAAAAATCCCCACAGTTACACGCTTATTATGAGTAAGAGTTAGCGTGTAGCTGTGGGGCTTTGTTCTTTAGACGATGACTTGCCTAAAACACTCGTCGTTTAGAGGTTACGTAATGCGTTAATACGGTTTTGCAGCGGCGGATGGCTCATTAATAGCTCCATCATGGTTTTCTTACCGGTAATACCAAACGCCATCATCGAACCTTCAAGTTGAGTTTCTTGACTTGTTTTAAGACGTTCAAGAGCTGCAATCATCTTCTCTTTACCAACCAGTTCTGCTGCACCAGAGTCTGCTTTAAACTCACGCTGACGGCTGAACCACATTGTTAAGAAGCTTGCCAAGAAACCAAATAGCATTTCTAACGCCATTGATACGATGAAGTAAGTCATAAAGCTACCGCCACCTTCACCCTCACCTTCTTCATCACTCGATGTGAAACCACTGACTGCATTCGCAATAATACGTGATAAGAAGATAACAAAAGTATTCACCACACCTTGCATTAAGGCCATAGTGATCATGTCGCCGTTAGCAACGTGATTAATTTCGTGGGCAACAACCGCTTCAGCTTCATCACGCGTCATTTGTGCTAACAGACCGGTTGAAACTGCAATTAAGGCAGCATCACGTTTAGCACCGGTTGCAAAGGCATTCATCTCGCCAGCATCATAAATAGCAACATCAGGCATGCCAATACCCGCTTGTTTTGCTTGTCGAGTAACGGTTTCTAATAACCAATGTTCATTGGCATTACGAGGTTGGGTGATGATCTCGCCACCAATTGAACGTAGTGCCATTTTCTTCGACATCATTAATGAAATTAACGAACCGCCGAAGCCAAATAATACCGCCATCACCAACAATCCAGAAAGGCTACCTGATTGAATACCTGTAGTTGCATAGACAATGTTTAATACAATACTAAAAACCACCATTACGGCCAGGTTGGTTGCAAGAAATAGCATAACGCGTTTCATATATTTGTGTTCTCCAATAAAAATAGAGTGACATAATATGACAAATTAACGAGAACGCAAATAGATGAGATTGTAAAGAGGAGTAAAGAGTAAAAAATGACCTTTAATCGCCCAAGTCAATTAAAGGTCTAGAAACACTACAATAGCAAAAGGCTGTTAGTAGGCTGAAACAAACACTATTATAATCAGTACGATTAGTTAACCGCGATTTGGATTAGGTCTATCAGTTCATTTTCAGTTGCCGGTTCACGCGCTAAATCTAGCTCTGGTGCCGCACCACCACTTAAAGAATAAACCGTCGAGCCACAGTGATCGTAGTGATACCAAGTACCATCTATACACACGTCCGTGTAACATTTAGGATTGCGTAATAATTCCATCTTTACCACCTTAATCATGTGTTGAGTGTTTTTACATACTGTTCACATTAAATATAAACGCACATCGCCATTGTCGCAATTGATGTAGATCAACGAATAATGTGTTTAGCGATTTCTGAACGCTTTATTTAACTAATTTGCAACATGGACACGAATTCTTTATCATCAAAGTAATCCAATTAATAACGAAACACTCATGAAACAAAGTATGGCTAAATTGAAATTGACACCTTATTAAGTCCGGATCAGTCCATATGATTTTGTTGGGACAACGCCTTACAACCCCAAATATAGACATAGTGGCAACCACTAACAATGGTCATGAAAATGAGTAACCATAGCCCGATCTGAAAACTGAGTGTGGGAAGCACTGGATATACCTGCTGTGTTAATAGCATTAGAGCAAAAACAATCTGTACCGTAGTACTCGTCTTACCCCAGATACTTGGTGCCACTTCATACCGCCCAAATAGTCCATAATAGACAAGCGCACCACTGACAATAACAGCATCCCTCGCCACAATGATCACAGCAACCCACCAAGGCACTAATCCCACGACGGCAAAAGCTAAATAACTACTGATCAACATGACCTTGTCAGAAAGCGGATCGACAATGGAGCCATAACGACTTTCGATATTCAGTTTACGCGCCAACCACCCGTCAACAGCATCACTGATCCCCGCAATTAAGGCTATCCACAATACTGCTGAATAATTTTCATCCAGAATCAACAAACAGATAGGCGCAGCCAAGAGTAAGCGTAACGTTGTTAGGGCATTCGGGAGCTGCTTAATCACAACATTGGTCATAATAGATTATCACCCACTCTTAAATTGCATTCGATACGAATGTATCTAGTTAAAGTGTAGCTAATTAACTTCACGCGGGTTAAAACGTTGCGCTCAAAGCTTGCTCTTCAAGCCGAGTTCGGCAGCCACGGTTAACTTGATTCTGCAAAATGTATTGTTGAAAGCTGTTTCAATACAGCCATTGATATCGATACTTTGGCTGTTGCAACGTTTTATTTACACACCATGATATTCCCGAATACATGCCATTAGTAAAAGTGAAAAGGAAAGCTATACTTTAGCTGCTGTCGAGAGAGTAAAATAGGATCAATCTTCGATTCCAAGTGTATCCAAATTTTAAATCGAAATATCCCTATTACCAAAATCCGTAAATGCGAGGATGATATGTATGCAAATTGAAACGTTAAGAGATGTCCTGCATTGGACACGTGAATTTCACCTGCAGATGGCAAACTGTTTACAATATAGCATCGATAAGAATGAGAGTGAGCGGGCAAAACTGTTACTTAAGTACCTTGGGGAGCATGAACAAAGGCTTGTTAATGTGTTAGCTGGATTTGAAAAAGACACAAGTGAAAGCGTTCTCAACACATGGTGTTATGAATATCTCGATAAGACCCCAATTGTACGCCACCAGCAATGTGAGGTGCCATTCTCACAATTAAAATCTACTGATATCATCCCTGAAATCATCAACCTCCATCAGCAGGTCATTGATCTTTATAACTACTTACAGAGCAGAGCGGAATTACCCTCCACTAAGGAGTTGTTAACCCAACTGGCTGACTTGGAACAGCACAAAATAATGGAAATGGTGCAAAGTGCAAACAGGTTAGAGGATTTATAAAACGCTATGTTTTTTCATTCTGAGATAAACCGGGCTTATTACGTCTGTTATCAATCCATTTATGCAGTTCATCTACGCCAATAAGCAGCAGCGCGATCCCCAATAGGCTTGACCATTGCGCAAATGATACCGGTTTAATTTGCAGTAACGTCTGTAGTCCCGGTGTATACATAGCAGCAATATGCACCCCCTGTGCGGCAAGCATACCAAGCAGTAAAAGTTTATTACCAAAGAAATATTGCTTAAAGATCGACAAGCTTTCAGAGCGACTGTTTAAGACATGTACGTTTTCAAATAACACCATCAGTAAAAGCGTAATATTGCGGGCATCATACTCAGAGACCCCCTGATCTATTTGCCATTTAAAAAGTGCAAAAGCCAGACTGCCCATAACAATGGCAGTAACAACGACCCGCTCTATCATCCGGTGATTAAAAATAGCCTCATTGGGCGAACGCGCGGGCTTATCCAGTTCACTCCCTTCTTCCGGCTCAAATGCCAGCGCCTTATCCTGGATACCATTAGTCACTAAATTAAGCCATAACAGCTGCAGAGGAAGCAGCGGTAACGGTGTACCAAAAAGCAGCGAAAACATCACCAGTAATATTTCCGCCGCCCCAGTAGAAATTAATAGATAAATCACTTTACGGATATTATTGTAAACAATGCGTCCCTGCAGGATACCCTGCACAATTGACGCAAAATGATCATCGGTAAGAATGATATCAGCATTTTCCCGCGCCACATCTGTACCTCGTAGCCCCATCGCGATACCCACATGGGCGTGTTTTAGCGCTGGTGCATCATTAACACCATCACCAGTCACGGCAACAAAGTCACCGTCATTCATGATCTGTTCAATAATTTGTTTTTTTTGATGGGGAGATACACGTGCAAACACGTTAGTACTGTGGACACACTCACTGAATTTAGCAGGCCCTAGTTCATAGGCGGCGTTCAATTGCAGTCCAGTGACCGCCGCCATGCTTTTATCTGCAATGCCAGCCTGCTCTGCCAGAGCTAATGCGGTTATAGGGTGGTCACCGGTGATCATAGCAACATTAATCTTGGCAGTTTTACACTTTTCTACTGCATTTTTAACATCGGGGCGCAAAGGGTCTATCATGCCGACCAAGCCAGCAAAGCTCAGGTCATGCAGCGTATCTTCGAGTCTAACGGGTACCCCATTAAGATTTTCATCTATATATCCATAAGCTAACCCAAGGACACGATAACCTTTACTCGCCAGTGCATTAGCTTGCTGTGCTATAGCAGGTTTTTTATCATCTCCGCACATCTCCAGTAGTGTTTCTACACTGCCTTTGACAAATATACAGTTCTTTCCTTGGTACCTGTTGATACTAGCGCAGTAAGCCCGCTCTGATTCATAAGGGATCTGGGCCTGCTCAGGGTAAAGAGCCCGCGCCTCTTTATAATCAATGCCGTATTTTGCAGCCAGTACCAAAAAGGCGACATCAACCATGTCACCCTGACCACACCAGCCAGATTCAGTTTTTTCAAGATAGGCTTCATTAGCCAGCAATCCTGCCAGCGTCAGCAATTCAACGGGTCGGTTATTATCCTGCTCATTCACCGCGCGGATCTCTCCCTGCACATCGACACCTTCACCGCTGACTTGATACTGACTGCCGTCTGCTAACCAAACATGCTGAATCGTCATCTCATTAACAGTTAGTGTACCGGTCTTGTCTGAGGCAATATAAGTACAAGAGCCCAGCGCCTCAACAGCCATAAGGTTACGAATAATGACCTGTACTTTTGCCATTCTCACCATACCGATGGCAAGCGCGACAGTGATCGAGGCTGGTAGCCCTTCAGGGATCGCCGATACGGCTAGGGCAACGGCCAGTAAAAAGACACCACCGAGTTCATCCCCTCGTAACACAGTAATAATGAAAATAACTGTGATTAAAATTAAAATGCCATAGGTTATACGCAAGGTAAACGCTTCAATACGCTGCAACAGTGGTGGCTTAGTCTGCTGGCCTTCCACATCTGTGGCTATCTTACCAATTTCCGTATTTACACCGGTGGCTGTTACGTGTCCACTACCCCGCCCGCGCATGACAACAGTGCCGGCAAAACAACACTGCTTCTGACCTGTGATCGAAGTAGCCTTTTCTGAACCGTTTTCAATACCGCTACCCTGAGTTTGCTTAACCGATTTATGCACAGCAACAGATTCACCAGTAAGCATTGATTCGTCGACCTGCAGATCATTATTGCTGCATAAGATGATATCTGCCGGTACCTTGTCACCAGGTACCAACTGCACAAGATCATCAAATACAACATCTTGGCTATGAATTTTAATGGGTTTATTGTTACGAATTACCGTGGCATAAGAGGGCACCATTTTTTTTAATGCGCTGGCCGCCCTTTCGGCTGAATATTCCTGAAACGTGCCGATAACTGCATTAATAAATAACACGACAAGGATAAAAAATGCATTGATTTTTTGACCCAGTGAAAATGACACTACAACCGCAGCCAGCAGTACATAAACAAAAGGACTCTTAAACTGGCGTAAAAATATAAAGCCAATATTCAGTGGTTTGGATTCGGGTAATATATTTGGACCAAACTTGGTAAGATTTTTCTCCGCCTGCTGCCTAGTCAGATTTGGGGGATAAGAGTGAGTCATGACTTAGCAATATTTCGTCGATAAATGATGTGATAGACCAAACCTACCAACAAACTGCCACCAACCAAATTACCTAAGATAACTGGCACTAAATTACCTAAAAATCCAAACCAAGTAACTGCATCGGCACTGATAGCCGCATTACCGAACGCTTTTTCCAACATCGCCAACGGAATGATATACATATTAGCAATACTATGTTCAAAACCCGCGGCGACAAAGGCTGAAATAGGAAAAATAATGGCTACAGCTTTATCTATCACGGTGCGGCCTGCAAATGCCATCCATACAGCCATACACACCAGTATATTACACAGGACGCCTTTAAAAAAAGCGGTCCAAAATGGCATACTGCATTTCAACTGCGCTATTTTTATATACTGCTCGGCAATCGCCCCATTGTTCATATCAGTATGACCAGATAGAAACACCAACAGCGCCAAACCTGCTGCACCAATGAAATTGGCCAAACACACCAGCCCCCAATTTTTCAGCAGTTGTGAGGTGGTTATTTTGCCCTCAGCCCAAGCCATCGCCAGTAAATTATTACCAGTAAACAATTCAGCACCCGCCACAATGACCAGAATTAATCCTAACGAGAACGCTACTCCACCCAGCAATTGACCTGTAGCAAAACTCAGTGATGCATCCGACTTTATCAGCACAAAATAAAGTCCACCCAACCCGATAAAGGCACCGGCAAGTATGCCTAGCATCACAACAGACAGCACTGGCAAATGCACCTTCGCCACCCCGACATTATTTACACGCTCAGCAATTTCTTTTGGTGAAAATGCATCTAATCCAAATAGTCCCGACATTGTAACTCCCTGATATTTGGTAATGATTATGTTTCACGTCGAAAATTAAGCATAGCTTAGTTTTTAATTTTGCGAAAAATAATAAATACCAAATTATCAACTAACACTCAGCTGCTATACTTTCATTCTTAGCATAATAAATTCCAGCTAATACTCACTCAGCTTAACGCGAATAGGCTCTGCTATGACCGATACTACAACTACCGCTACTAACCTAGGGGCAGAGGCTGCGACCAACACGACTGCGGATCTTATTAATACAATTTGTCCGTTTT
This sequence comes from Moritella sp., assembly GCF_033791185.1. Classification (GTDB taxonomy): domain Bacteria; phylum Pseudomonadota; class Gammaproteobacteria; order Enterobacterales; family Moritellaceae; genus Moritella. Next base: position 9,383 of record NZ_JASJHF010000033.1, read on the forward strand.
GCGGTGTCGGTTGCGGCATTTGCCTGAAAGTAAATACGCAGGGGCAACTCATCGGTGTAGAGCCGCAGCAAAATCATCCGGTTAGCCGTGGTAAGTTATGTGAAAAAGGCTGGAGTACAGCTTACGCCATAGC
>NZ_JASJHF010000034.1:0-3000 GCF_033791185.1 Moritella sp.
CCACTAACCATTCTTACCCTTTTTGGAGACACACCAAAAGCATTAACTGTCTCACCTGATGGAAGTACTGTCTATGCGGCAGTATTTAAATCAGGAAACCAAACGACGGTTCTGCACGAACAGGTTGTTTGTGACAATGGAGTCGCTATTCCCTGTACGATAAAAACGGGTGAAGTTAATGGTGTAGGGAAATTGCCGTTTCCAAATCCGGTTACAATAAGTGGTAATACTTCACCAGAGACCGGTTTAATTATTAAATTTAACGGTAGTCAGTGGGTAGATGAATTAAATATTGACTGGTCTAGTCTGGTTCGTTTTAGTCTACCTGACAGAGACGTATTCGCAATTAATGCTAATGGTGGGCCAGTCGCGCAAACAGCGTCTTATTCAGGGGTAGGGACTGTGTTATTTAATATGGCTGTTAATCCCGTTTCAGGAAAAGTTTATGTGGCAAATACTGAAGCAATTAACGAGGTACGGTTTGAAGGCCCAGGTTCATCGTCAACAACAGTTCAAGGACATCTGCACGAAGCCAGAATTACAGTAATTGATCCTGGTACTGGTTCTGTAACCCCCATTCATTTAAACAAACACATTAACTATAATATTTCGCCTGCACCAGCTGGCGTCAGTGATGACTCATTAGCTATACCGAAGGGAATGGCGGTTACAGCTGATGGTTCAACATTATATGTGGCGGCCAAGGGTTCGGCGAAAATCGGTGTATTTAATACTGTTTCTTTTGAGAATAATTCTTTTACTCCAGATTCTGCAAATCACATTACCTTGAGTGCTGGTGGTCCTGGTGGTCTGTTTTTAGATGAGACAAATGATCGTATCTACGTGACCACTCGATTTGATAATGCAATTTCAGTAGTAGACACCACAACTGCGACAGAAATAAGTCATATCGCCTTACATAACCCGGAACCTCCGAGTGTCATTGCTGGTAGGCAGTTTTTATACGACGCTAAGCAGACTTCAAGTAATGGTGAAGCGTCTTGCGCAAGTTGTCATATAGAAGGGGATAAAGATGAATTGGCGTGGGATCTAGGTAATCCTGATGGTGTAGTTATTCCAAACAACAATCCCATTAGTTTTATAGCTACTGGTGCAGATTTTCATCCAGTAAAGGGACCTATGGTTACGCAAACATTCCGTGGTATGGCTAATCATGGCCCTATGCACTGGCGTGGTGATAGAAGTGGTGCAAATGAAGGTGGTGATGCTCTTGACGAAGATTTGGCATTCAAAACATTCAATGTGGCTTTTGAAGGCTTATTAGGTCGTACAGGTCCTATCTCAGCAGCTCAGATGCAGGCTTATACCGACTTTGTTCTCCAGATTACACCACCACCCAACCCAATTCGCAATCTTGATAATTCACTAACAACTGACCAACAGGCGGGTCACGATTATTACGTTGGTGATTTCAATAGTGACCTCGTTACCAATTGTAATGGCTGTCATGTATTGGATCCTGCGTCCGGTTTTTTTGGAACCAGTGGATTGATGAGCTTTGAAGGTGCGTTACAAGATTTAAAAGTCCCGCAACTTCGAAACATGTATGAAAAAGTTGGTATGTTTGGAATGGCAGATATTCCATTTAATAACAGTGGTGATAATGGGTATAAAGGTGATCAAATTCGTGGATTTGGATTTACCCACGATGGATCTGTTGACACCCTGGAAAGATTTCATAATGCGGTACTGTTTGATTTTACTCTTTCTGATGCCGACCCAGACGTGCTGCGCAAACAAATGGTTCAGTTTATGTTCGCATTTGATTCGAATTTAAAGCCAATAGTTGGGCAGCAGGTGACACTATCGACAATAACCCCGAATAGTGGCGTTATAAGAGAGCGTGTTGATCTGCTCCTTTCACGCTGGGGAGATGCTGACATTATCGTTAAAATGAACATCGCAGGTGAAAAACGTGGTGCTTATTATGTTGGCGGTCATACGTTCCAGATGGACACAACGATAACAGGACCAACAACGATGACTGATTTACAAATACGTGCACTTGCGCTTACGGTAGGACAGGAGGTGACTTACACTGCAGTGCCTCCGGGTTCAGGTTATCGATTGGGGGTAGACCGTGATGAAGATGGCTTCATGGATTATGATGATAATTGCCCTGCAAATTACAATTCTGGTCAGGAAGATGGCGATGGTGATGGTATAGGCAACGCATGTGAACAACCAGATTTCGATAGTGATAGTGTTCCGGATGCGATTGATAACTGTCCGGTAGATTCAAATGTAAGTCAGCTTGATACCGACAATGATGGAGCAGGGGATGCCTGTGATCTTGATGATGACAATGATGGTTTAAGTGATTTATTAGAACAAAGCATCGGTAGCAATACATTACTACTTGATACAGACGATGACGGCCTCAGTGATTACGCAGAAGTTAATTATGACGGTAATCCGGCAACGTATATTGCCGGTACCGACTTAAATCCGTTATTGGCCGATACCGATGCTGATGGGTATGACGATGACGTTGAAGTCTATATCGGTAGTGACCCACTTGATAAACAGAGTATCCCGGCTGATGGAGACATCAACGGTGACGATACTGTTAATGTAATCGACCTGCTGCTGGCCACACAAGCGGCTCTTGGTTTAAAAACACTAACAGCTGATGAACAATTACGTGGCGATGTTGCGCCATTGAATAGCGGCGTACCAGTACCAGATGGTCTGTTTAATACAGCTGACCTGCTTCTTATTCAAAGAAAAGTATTTGGATTGGTCAACTTTTAGCAAATTATCACGAGTACGGTTTTTATAAACTGAGTAGCCTTCCCAGTGTTATCCCGTTCCATGGCGCGCCGCCTTTACGTGCACAGTCGCATTAAGTGCACATAATAAATCAGATATTGGTTATTGCAATCATGCAAATCTGGCTGGTGCCCTGCTGTACAGGCTGATAGATTGCGAATCCCATCATAGCCATTCCGTTATTTGAGGACAATGTTGGTATGCCCC
>NZ_JASJHF010000035.1:0-6682 GCF_033791185.1 Moritella sp.
TTAAAAACAAAACATTTAAGATATTGATAATGTTTTGTTTTTGGAGTGAATATGGATCAGAGAACGCAACAATTTCTGAATGAATACTTGGCCTCGTTGACAGAAATAGAGCGCCAACGTTACACATCATTTAGTGCCGATTATTTTTGCAATGATGAAGTGAATGCGAATCACTGCGCCGATTTAATCAGTAAAGGCATTAAAACTGCGACTTGTAGTATGAAGCATTGGTATCAATCGGGTGCTGAACCTATGCCAAAAGTGGGGCATTTATTAGTGGTCACAGATTGGAGTGGCGAACCTACATCTATTGTTGAGATAACGGCGGTGAGTGAATGTAAGTATGTGGATGTAACTGCAGAGTTTGCCTATTCTGAAGGCGAAGGCGATCGTAGCCTTGATTGGTGGCGAGTTGCACATTGGGATTTCTTTGCAAAAGAATGCCTGACTGCTGAAATAGAAATAAGTGAAGATATGGAGCTGGTATTGGAGCATTTTCAAGTAGTGCATGCCGCAGCGGCTTAATAGTTAGTTGTTATTATGGAATCATGGCCCGACATGTGTAATTTCGTCTATGTTTAAAGGTGATTGTAATTATAGAGGGAGTTATAAATTGATGAAAATAAAAATATTAGCGATAGCGGCTGTATTAACCTTAACAGCTTGTGACGATGACCAGATCAGCACTGTTGTGAGGCAAGCGAGTGATCCTGTTTATAGCGGTAGCCAGGAAGGCTTGTTAAGTTATGGTGAACAATTATGGCAAGATCCAACTATTGGTAACAGCGGGCTTGCTTGTGGTACTTGCCATACTGGTGGTAGTGCATTAAATGCGACCTTTAAACAACCTTACCCCCATTATGTGGCTATGGTGGAAGACCAAACTGGGCTGATGTCTGTGACTGCAGAGCAGATGGTGCAATTTTGTATGTTGAAACCAATGCAAGCTGATATGTTTGCTTGGGATTCAAAAGAGCTGGCAGCATTAACCTTGTATGTTGAAAGCGTCGTCCAGCCGGAATACATCAAGCAACATCCTTAGCCATAGAACAGGTTACAGCGCTCGATTGATACTGTATAGAACTCACATCATATCGAACGAACACTGTAACCTGCTATTAATACGTATCTTTTAGTTTTAATGCAATCAAGGCCGAGGTGACGATAAATAGCGCCGATATCCACAAACACATTTCCAAGCCGTAAACTTGAAATACCCAACCAGATAATACAGTACCTATCAAGCGTCCCATAGCGTTAGCCATATAGTAAAAGCCAACATCCATTGACACACCATCATTGCTGGCTAAATTCACGATTAAATAGCTGTGTAATGATGAATTAATGGCAAACAGACCACCAAATATCAATAAGCCGACAATAATCGAAAATTGCACATAGAACTGGTAGTGCAGCGCGATAGCAATCAATGCAGGAACAACAGCGAGATAACCAGCCCAGACTGCGGCAGAGCGTGGTGATGGCGTGCTGCCGGTGAAGCGTGGGGCGATTGATTGCACCATGCCATAACCGATAACCCAGCTTGCCATAAAGCCGCCAACCCACCAATGATCCCAGTTAAAGGTGGTCGCTAAAAACACCGGTAGTGCCACTACAAACCACACATCTCGCGCACCGAATAAAAATAACCGCGCTGCAGAAAGTAAATTAATTGAGCTACTTTTAGAAAATATTTCAGTAAATTTTGGCTTGTTTTTGGCTTTTCCCAGTTCAGCCTTCAAACTGAGTAAGCTCCCAATCCAGACTGTCAGCAGCATCACCGCCATGAGCTGAATTGCGCCTTTGAATCCGAACGTTGTTAGCAGCACACCACCTAAGAAAAAACCGATACCTTTTAACGCATTCTTAGAACCGGTTAAAATCGCCACCCATTGGTACAGTCTGTTGTTGTTACTATCGCCATTGCCCTTGGGCACCAGTAACTTTATGGCACTCTTGGCACTCATCTTATTCAAGTCTTTGGCAATACCAGATAAAGCTTGTGCGAGCATCACATAAACAACAGTCAGCATGTCAGCGGGTACGGTTAACATCATCAAGGCAATAATTTGCATCGCCAAGCCAATATTCATGGTTTTATTTAGCCCTAAACGAGCACCTAACCAACCACCAAGTAAATTAGTGATGACACCGAACACTTCATAAAACAAAAACAACATGGCGATATTAACAGGGCTGTAACCAAGCTGATGAAAATACAGCACAACCAGCATGCGTAGTGCGCCATCAGTTAAGGTAAAGGCCCAATAATTACCGGTAATGATGAGGTATTGTTTTATTTGTGGGGAAATACCCGCTAACGTTTTAATCATTTGTCCGAGCGACCCACCATACGAGCAAGTTCTGCGGCGCGATTTGCATAACCCCATTCATTGTCATACCAAGCATATATCTTAACTTGAGTGCCGTTTACCACCATAGTTGATAAGGCATCAATAATACTTGAGCGTGGATCGGTTTTGTAGTCAACGGATACTAATGGACGCTCCTCATAACCCAAAATGCCTTTAAGCTCTGCTTTTGCGGCTTGTTTGAAATAGCGATTCACTTCCTCAGCCGTGGTTTCACGTTCAACCTCAAAAACACAATCTGTTAGTGATGCGTTGGCTAATGGCACTCGGATCGCATGACCATTTAACTTACCTGTTAGCTCAGGAAAAATATTGGTGATCGCGGTTGCTGAGCCGGTTGTTGTTGGAATTAACGATGTTCCGCATGCGCGCGCACGGCGTAAATCGGCGTGTGGTGCATCCAGAATGGTTTGGGTATTGGTGATATTGTGGATCGTGGTCATTGAACCATGTTTTATCCCCAGTTTTTCTTTTAAAACTTTAACCACCGGCGCGAGGCAGTTGGTGGTACAAGACGCAGCGGTCACAATCGGGTGCTGGTTTTTGTTATACAAATTGTCATTTACGCCCATCACCACGTTTAATACCCCTTTTTCTTTAACTGGTGCAGTAACAACAACACGCTTAACGCCTTGGTCTAAATAGGCTTGTAGTAGCGCTGTGGTTTTTATTTTACCTGACGCTTCAAGTACCACATCACAATCTGACCAATCGGTATCTGCAACTGCGGTATTACGTGTGCAAGGGATAAAGTGATCGGCAATGATCATACGATCACCAAGATAATCAGCGTGGTGTTCCCAACGGCCATGAATAGAGTCAAAATTAAGTAAATGTGCCAGCGTCTCAGCATTACCAGCCGGATCATTGATCTGGACAATTTCTACATCAGCCCAGTTAAACGCTGCGCGCATTGCCAAGCGACCCATGCGGCCAAACCCATTGATACCGATTTTAATAGTCATCTTATTCTCCAAAATACAGATTAAGTTAATTTATGTTTTAAGTTAATTTAAGTGTAGTAATTAAGGCTTTGAATAGTTAAAAACATCTTTACTGCGGTTAATAATAGCGACAAGTGACAGCATAATAGGTACTTCAACGAGTACCCCAACAACCGTGGCGAGTGCTGCTCCAGAATGCAGACCAAATAATGAAATAGCCACGGCGACTGCGAGCTCAAAGAAATTTGAGGTACCAATCAAGCATGCCGGACCGGCGATGTTATGTGGTAGTTTTAACTTTTTAGCCGCAAAAAAGGTAATCGCAAAGATCATGTAGGTCTGCAATGCCAGCGGAATAGCGATAAGCACAATGGTCTTAGGATCGTCAATTAAAGTATTAGCCTGAAAACCAAATAACAAAACAACCGTCGCGAGTAAACCTAAAATAGACCAAGGTTTTAACTTGGCAAGCACATGTTGGATAGCTTCTTTGTCATTGGCTTTGTTTAACTTTTTACGGGTCAGGATCCCGGCAATCAAGGGTAATACCACATAGAGTACAACAGAGATAAGTAAGGTCTCCCAAGGCACGTTGATATCACTGACTTCGAGTAGAAATGCTGCGATAGGTGCAAATGCAAACACCATGATGATATCGTTCACCGATACTTGTACTAAAGTATAATTTGCATCGCCTTTGGTCAGTTGTGACCAAACAAATACCATTGCGGTACATGGTGCAACGCCGAGTAAGATCATACCGGCAATATATTCTTGTGCAGAGTTGGGATCAACCATATCAGCAAAAAGCACTTTAAAAAATAACCAAGCAAAGGCAGCCATAGTAAAAGGTTTCACGATCCAATTAATGAATACCGTGAGGAATAACCCTTTTGGATTTTTACCGACATCTTTAATCGCTGAAAAGTCGATTTGTACCATCATCGGATAAATCATGATCCAGATAAAGACCGCGACCACTAAATTAACATGTGCAATTTCTAAATTTGCAATTAACTGAAAAACGTCAGGTTGCCAAACACCTAAAGTGACACCAGTAGCGATTGCAAGTGCTACCCAGACTGATAAATACCGTTCAAATATACCCATGTTAGTTCCTACCCGCAGTGTTGTTGTGTTCTTTCTGGGCGTTTGCCCATGTCGTTGAGTCGCTGTATATCAGCAGTGATTAAGCTATTATGTTGTTGAGCGCTGAGCTCGACAATTGATTTTATCCATGTTGCTAATTCAGGATTGATGGCATAAAAGACCCACTGTTTGTATTTTCTATCAACTAATAAGCCATACTTACGGAGCTGAGATAAATTGCGTGAGATACTTGGCTGACTTGCAGTGAGCGCCGAGATTAATTCACACACACAAAGCTCTTTTTCTTGAGCTATGAGCATGATGATTCTGAGACGTGTTTCGTCTGATAAGAGTTTAAAAAGTTGCGCTGGTTGCATATAACCTCGATAGTACATGTGTTTTTTGTTATATGTAGTGTATGCGCTAAATGTTATATGCGCAAGTCGGTATATGTAATAATTGTTATATTCTGTTTTTATCTACTTAAATGGCCATATGCTTGAGCAATGACCAGCTGTTTGTATTGAATAAGTAGTATAAAGAGATTGTTCTATGTCATTAATTACCTTAGAATTAGTGAACTGATTTCACGCATTAATTCAAAAATAAATGCTATCGCTTAATCATACTCACCGTTACCATCTCGGGAGTATCGGCACTTAGTTCTCCTTATACAGGTCTCGTTAATGGATATAACTCTTTTACTTTTTATTGCAACAGCATTTAGTTTTGGCATGCTTGTTAACCTTACTGGGCTGCCGCCTATGGTTGGTTTTCTATTAGCTGGCTTTGCGCTTAATTTTTATGGTTTTGAAGCGACGGCGGGCTTGCAAACATTTGCGGATCTTGGTGTCACCTTACTCTTGTTCTCGATTGGCTTAAAGCTCGATATTCGCACCTTGTTTAAAGCCGAAGTATGGGGTGGGGCAAGTGTACATCTCTTTGCCAGCATTGCTTTTTACGCGGTTGTTTTATTTATCCTAAAACAGGTTGGGTTAACCTTCTTTACTAACTTAGATACTTTCTCGCTAGTGCTGGTGGCATTTGCCTTAAGTTTCTCAAGTACGGTATTTGCAGTTAAAATTCTTGAAGAAAAGAGTGAAACGAACTCGTTATATGGCCGTATCGCGATTGGTATCTTGATCATGCAAGATATCTTTGCCGTGGTATTTTTAACCGTATCAGTCGGTAAAATTCCGTCGTTGTTTGCGGTTATTTTATTCGCTTTACCATTAATTCGCCCCTTGTTGTTTAAATTGTTAGATAGAGTTGGTCACGGCGAACTGTTGGTTTTGTACGGTATTTTCTTGGCCCTTGTGCTTGGTGCAGGACTGTTTGAAGCGGTTGGCATGAAAGCGGATCTTGGTGCTTTGATTGCGGGTATGTTATTAGCAGGCCATGCCAGTGCCAAACAGATGGCCAGAGCCTTGTTTAATATGAAGGAGATGTTATTGGTTTGCTTCTTCCTCAGTATTGGTTTAGGCGGACTGCCGACTGTTGATCACTTGTTCGTGGCGGGTATTTTAGCGATAGCATTATTTGGTAAAATAGCTTTGTACTTCGTAACGTTAGCTAAATTCAAATTACGTGCTCGTACGTCACTATTTGCTGCATTTTCGCTGGCCAACTACAGTGAGTTTGGTTTGATTGTCGCAGCACTGGCGACTTATGAAGGTTGGTTATCGCAGGACTGGTTGATTATTACGGCACTGGCGGTATCGCTGAGTTTTGTGATCGCGTCGTTACTTAATAAGTATGCTGATGATATATATAATTATCTCACTGATAAGTTAGTACGTTTTCAGGCCTCAGAATTACACATTGATGATCGTCCCGTGTCACTTGGTGATGCCGAAATATTGGTCATGGGGATGGGTCGTATTGGCGCTGGTGCGTACGATGAATTGAAAACGCAATACGGTGATAAAGTGCTAGGGCTTGATTACAATAATCAGAAAACCTTAGATCATTGTGAGTTGGGTCGACGTGTCATCACTGCCGATGCGCTGGATACTGACTTTTGGAATAAGTTAGAGATGACAGATAACATTAAACTGGTGTTATTAGCGATGCCGGATCATCACGGTAATCATTATGCGGCAGAGCAGCTACATAAACTGGAACGTTGTAGTTTTCAGGTTGCGGCACTGGCTCATTTTAAGAGTGATGAAGATGAACTGAGAGCGCTTGGGGTTAATCCTGTTTATAACATGTACCAAGAAGCGGGCGCTGGTTTTGCTCACCATGTTTGGACTGAGTTAAACATTCCAACACCGC
>NZ_JASJHF010000036.1:0-4000 GCF_033791185.1 Moritella sp.
TTTGAAGCGCTGAGCGTATTTGAAAACCTTGAATTAAGTCTCTCTGGTGATAAAGGAATTTGGAGTGCGCTATTCCATAAATTGAGTGGCGAACAGAAAGATAAAATCGATGAAGTACTAACAACGATCGGACTAACAGCCGAGCAACATTATCCAGCTGGGCGTTTATCGCATGGGCAAAAGCAGTGGTTAGAGATAGGCATGTTATTAGCCGCCGAACCGCGCATGTTATTAGTGGATGAGCCCGTTGCAGGTATGACAGCACAGGAAACAGAACGAACCGCAGAGCTATTAACCTCTTTAGCAGGTAAGCATTCAGTGGTGGTGGTCGAGCATGATATGGCCTTTGTACGTTCGATTGCACGCAAGGTAACGGTATTACATCAAGGTTCTGTGTTAGCTGAGGGCTCGATGGATGAGATCCAAGAAAATAAAGATGTACGTGAAGTTTATTTAGGTGAGGAGCAGGCTTAACCATGATTGAATTAACATCAGTAAACCAAAAATATGGTGGTACACAGATTTTGTGGGATCTTGACCTCAAGATTAAGAAAGGATCGCGCACCTGTATCATGGGTCGTAATGGCGTAGGCAAAACCACGCTATTAAAAACTATCATGGGTCTATTACCCGTCAGTTCTGGTAGCTTAACGATAAACGATCATGACATGAGTAAAAGCAGTGTAGAGAAGCGCCCAGAGATAGGCGTTGGCTATGTTCCGCAAGGCCGCCATATATTTCCTCAACTTACGGTTGAAGAAAACTTAAAAATCAGTTTAAATTGCAGCAGACAAAAAAGTAAAATCATTCCAAATCATATATTTAGATTATTTCCTGTGCTAAAAGAGATGTTGCACCGTCGCGGTGGTGACCTTTCAGGTGGACAACAGCAGCAGTTAGCGATTGGTCGCGCTTTGGTACTTAATCCTGACATTTTGATTTTAGATGAGCCCAATGAAGGTATTCAACCCAACATTGTGCAACTGATACGTGACGTATTATTAAAGTTAAATAAAGAAGAGGGTATGACCATTATTTTAGTGGAGCAAAAGCTACCTTTTGCTCGTGCTGTAGGTGAAAAGTTTCACTTGATGGAAAAAGGACAAGTGATTGCATCTGGGGAGATGAGCGAACTTGACGATGAGCTAGTCAGTAAGTATCTCGCTGTATAACAGTCAATAATTAGGGGCAGAATGATAACAGTCAGCACACCGATAACAAAAAGCAAGACAGTGAAAAATCACTGGCTTGCGCATTTAGCGCTGGAATTTAGTGATACACCTGTCGGCACACAACTGACACGTACCCAGCGTAAAGGACCACTTTCGGTTCAAAAAGCATTCTATCCAGAAGGACGTGATTGCGCCCACATCTACCTTTTACATCCGCCTGCGGGTATTGTTTCTGGCGATGAATTACGGATCAGTGTGAATATTAAAAGCAATGCACACCTGCTATTCACTACGCCAGGTGCTGGGCGTTTTTATCGTGCACGTACCAATCTTTCAATCGGTGATACCAAGCAAGTACAAATCACAAAATTTGCCCTTGACGCGAATGCTAAATGTGAAAACTTTCCGCAGGAAACGATTGTTTACGAAGGTGCCGATGGTTTTAATAGCGTTGATATTGAGCTTACCTCAAGCAGTGTGTATCTCGGTTGGGACATCACCTGTTTAGGATTGCCCGATTCTGACCAGCCTTTTATTGATGGGAAATATTGTCAGCTAAATCGTTTATTTTGCGACGGCAAACTTATCTACCATGATCGTATCGGGCTATCGCCACAGAACAATTTATTAACCCACCCTGCTGGATTAGCCAACCACAGCGTATTCGCTACCTTTTTGGCTTACGCACCGGAACAATTAAAAGATCAATATCAGCGCAAGGATCTTGTAAATCTATTACGTGACAAGGTAGCTGAACAAGATGCGCAGACAAATATCAGCATCACCGATATTGATGGCTTATTGGTGATTCGCTATTTAGGTGCACACGCACAACAATGCAAAAATTTATTTATAAGCTTATGGGAAGTATTACGCCCTTTATTAATTGATAAAGCTGCTATCCAACCCCGAATCTGGCATACATAAAAGAGATTACTATGGATTTATTACCAAGAGAAAAAGACAAGCTATTGATCTTCACCGCTGCATTATTGGCTGAGCGTCGTTTAAAGCGTGGTCTAAAGCTAAATTATCCAGAAGCGATGGCTTATATATCAATGGAGATTATCGAAGGGGCGCGTGATGGCAAAAGCGTTGCTGAGATGATGGATTATGGTCGTACTTTATTAACGCGTGACCAAGTAATGGATGGTATTGCTGAACTTATTCCTGATGTACAGGTTGAAGCAACGTTTGTTGATGGCACAAAACTAGTGACCGTCCATAACCCAATCATTTAATGGAGTAGCTTATGATCCCAGGTGAAATAAAAACTGATAGCGGAAATAGAGAACTAAATGTCGGCCGTGAACAATTAAAAGTAACGGTTGCAAATTCAGGCGACAGACCCATTCAAGTAGGCTCACATTATCATTTTTACGAAGTTAACAGTGCGTTGATCTTTGATCGCGAAATCACCAAAGGTTATCGTTTAGATATCACTTCAAGTACCGCGGTTCGTTTTGAACCAGGACAGAAACGAGAAGTTACCCTTATTCCCTATCGCGGTAAACGCCGTGTATTTGGCTTTCGTGGCGACATTCAAGGTGATCTTGAAATTGATATCCAAGGTACAAATAGCTTAGAGGGAGATAAATAACCATGGCTAGCATTGATAAGCATTCTTACGCGCATATGTTTGGACCAACCGTAGGTGATCGTGTTCGTTTAGCTGACACCGACTTATGGATAGAAGTAGAAAAAGATTTTACTGAATACGGTGAAGAAGTCACTTTTGGTGGCGGTAAAGTCATTCGAGACGGTATGGGGCAGAGCCAAGCATCTTGTTTAGAAACTGTCGATGTAGTAATTACCAATGCACTTATTCTTGATCATTGGGGTATTGTTAAAGCCGACGTCGGTATTAAAGATGGTCGTATCGCGATTATAGGTAAAGCAGGCAACCCTGACATTCAAGACAATATTGATATTGAAATCGGTGCTGGTACTGAAGTGATTGCTGGTGAAGGTCAAATATTGACCGCTGGCGGCATTGACGCTCATATCCATTTTATTTGCCCACAGCAGATCGAAGAAGCACAAATGTCAGGTGTCACTACCATGATCGGTGGCGGAACAGGACCTGCTACAGGTACAAAAGCAACCACTTGTACACCAGGTCCTTGGAATATCCATAAAATGTTGCAAGCAACCAATGACTTTTCAATGAATTTTGGCTTTTTAGGCAAAGGTAACGTTAGTTTACCGCAAGCCTTGGAAGAGCAAATTGAAGCGGGTGTTTGTGGTTTAAAGCTGCATGAAGATTGGGGCACAACGCCAGCAGCAATTGATAACTGTCTATCTGTTGCTGAGCGTTATGATGTACAAGTAGCTATTCATACTGATACCTTAAATGAATCAGGCTTTTTAGAAGATACACTTGGCGCGTTTAAAGGTCGTACGATTCATACTTACCACACTGAAGGCGCGGGTGGCGGTCACTCGCCAGATATTATTCGTGCTTGTGGTGAGCCAAATGTTTTACCCTCATCAACCAACCCAACAAGACCTTATACGGTCAATACTATTGATGAGCATTTAGATATGTTGATGGTATGTCATCATCTAAACCCATCAATTCCAGAAGATGTTGCCTTTGCTGATTCTCGTATCCGTAAAGAAAGTATCGCGGCAGAAGACATAATGCATGATTTAGGTGCAATTAGTATGATTTCGTCTGACTCACAAGCGATGGGCCGAGTAGGTGAAATGATCACACGTACTTGGCAAACCGCCCATAAAATGAAACAACAACGTGGTCCGTTAACGCCTGACACAGAACGCAATGATAACTTCCGTGCCAAGCGTTATATTGCCAAATACACCAT
>NZ_JASJHF010000037.1:0-32545 GCF_033791185.1 Moritella sp.
CTATCAGTTATTATCAGACGCTCAAGATACGGCACTTAAAGCAACCGAGATTTACCTTGAAGTACTCCGAGCACAAGAAATATTGGTGTTATCAAAAACCAACCATCAAGTTCATCGTAAAATGTATCAAGATATTAAAAAACGCTCAGACTCAGGCATAGGTTCAACGGCTGATTTAGCCCAAGTAGAAGGACGCCTTGCTCGTTCAAATACCAATTTATTATCAGCACAAAGCAACCTATATGATAAAGAGACAACTTTTGCCAAAATTATTGGTGCCTATCCTGAAAACTTAGTAACGCCAAAAGTTGATGCCAATTTTATTGCCACATCTATGCAAGAAGCACTCAAAAAAGCGCAAGAAAATAATCCGGTGGTCCATATTGCTAATAACGACGTTGATGCTGCACACATTCAATATGAACAAACAAAAGGTAACTTTTATCCAACTTTTAGCTTTGAAGCATCACAACAGTGGGGAGATGAACTTAACGGTTCCCCTGGTGACGTAGACGAATTTAGAACGATGTTGAAAATGCACTACAACTTATTTAATGGTAATTCAACGGTTGCTGAAAGTAGGCGTGCAGCTTACCAAGTCAGTAAATCGAAAGATGTACGTAACCGTGCGCACAGAATGCTTGAGGAAAGTACTCGTTTGGCCTGGAGTTCAATGGAACTGGCTAACAATCAAACGCAATATCTAGAGCAGCACGTTGATGCCTCAGCACGCACAGTCATAGCCTATGAAAAGCAATTTAAAATCGGCAAACGTACTTTGCTAGATGTGCTTAATACCGAAAATGAATTATTTGAAGCACGTAAATCTTACTTACAAGCTCACTACAACGGCGTTTTAGCTAAATACCGAGTCCTTAACGCAACAGGTCTACTGCTAACAGAAATGCGTGTTGAGCTTGCCAATAATTGGACGAACACCGTCAAATAACGAATAGGAAATAATAATGAAACATACCCTGATAAGCCTTTTAGTGCTGTTCCTTTTCGGTTGCTCTTCCACGCAAGTGCCAGAACCTCCAGTGGCGATACAATCACATGATCAAAAAGATTCTGATCACGATGGCGTGATAAATGCCCGGGATAAATGCCTTAAAACGCCATTGGCAGCCGTTGTAGATAATGACGGCTGCGCTAGTTATGTAGATCGTGAAGAGGAAAATAATGTTCGGGTTTTATTTGCCAATGACTCAAGTATTATTCCACTTAACTTTTTAGCTGAAGTAAAACGTATGAGCGATTTTCTTGATAAATATCCAGAAACTTACATTGAGCTTAAGGGTTATGCGAGCCCTGTAGGCCGACATGAATACAACATTAAGTTGTCGCAGCGCCGTGCTAAAGAAGTTCGTGAACAGCTTATCGCCAGCGGGGTCGTTGCGGAGCGTATTAAGACTGTCGGTTTCGGAGATTTAGACCCAATTACAAGCAATTCAAAAGAAACAACCAATACCCTAAGCCGCCGAGTTGTGGCCAAGGTCGTAGGTGCAAAAGGTTATCCGATTGAGGAGTGGACCATTTTCACTCTACGTGATAACTAATTATCTGGAAACATCAGGTAATAGAAATAGCATCATTCTGTAGTTAATTGGAATAATATTTGTGGCCACGGCCACCATATACAATAGCTTATTGATGGTTTGTAATAAGAATTAATAGCGAGCCGTCATTGCCGCTGCATCGGTGATTTTATGAAGAAGAAAAACCACTCAATTTCAGCAACGCAATTAGATTTCGTTGATGATAAATCGGCCGCATTACTGCTCAATACCCCCCATAGCGCGCGGATTATGTTGTGGGTTATGGTTTTGTTTTTCATTATCGCAGTTATATGGGCTTCGATTGCAAAATTAGACAAAGTGACCGTGGGAACTGGTAAGGTTATCCCCTCTTCTCAACTGCAAGTGGTACAAAATCTAGAAGGCGGTATCGTTAAGCAAGTATTAGTGAGGGAAGGACAGCATGTTGAAAAAAATCAACAATTACTGCTAATCGATGACACTATTTTTCGTTCCGATTTCAGAGAGAAAACGCAAAACTTAGCGAGTTCACGGGCCGACTCAATGCGCTTAAATGCACTGCTAAATAGCGTGAGTGTGCATAAAACTAAAGTAGATTGGCAGAATAGTGTCACGGTAAGGCTTGATGTACTTAAGTTTGATGCCGACTTTACTGAGAATAATAAAAAGCTAGTAAGACGAGAGCAAAATGAATACAACGACAAGCTTTCAAATTTTGAAAATCAACTTTCAGTCATGGCACAACAAATCCGTCAAAAAGAACGAGAATTAATAGAAACTAAATCACGAATGGCGAATCTGCGCCGTAGCTACAATATCGCCAGCAAAGAATACAACATCACGAAGCCGTTAGCAGACGAAGGCGTGGTACCGCAAATAGAACTGCTCAGACTTCAACGCCAACTCAATGACACCAAACGTGAAATGACATCAGCTGAATTACAAGCGCCAGTCACCGAAGCCTCAATTCAAGAAGCTATCTTCAAATATATCGATATCGCCCTCAAATTCCGCTCAGATGCCCAAGCTGAATTGAATGAAACCAGCTATCTACTCGATAGTTTATTTGAGTCTCAAATTGGCCTTAAAGATCGTGTAAACCGAACAGTGGTTCTGTCTCCAGTAACGGGCACAATTCAGAAAATTTATGTCAATACCATCGGTGGTGTTATTCAGCCTGGCATGAACCTAATCGAGATTGTTCCAACTGAAGATAATTTATTAATTGAAGCTAAAATTGCACCACAAGATATTGGCTTCTTAAAACCAGATTTAAAAGTGGTGATTAAATTTAGTGCCTACGATTTCACGGTGTACGGTGGTTTAACAGGTTACTTGGAAAATATCAGTGCCGACACGATTCAGGATGAAGAAGGTAACAGCTACTATCAAGTGCGGATACGAACTGAATATAGCAGTCTGGCTGGACCTGATGGTGAACCCCTCCCCATTATCCCAGGCATGACGGCATCGGCAGATATTATTATCGGCAAACGATCTGTATTAGATTATTTACTTAAACCTGTGATCAAAGCGCGTCAAACTGCGTTAAGAGAGTAATGCATAGCTAATACAACCAGCCATTCATCCAGTTCTGTGACGAAATACGTTTTTTGGTCGCTGTTATTGCTCTTATCAGCCAGTGCTATCGCACTGACTGATATTGAATCGAAGCAAGTCAGAAAAATTACACAGTTTTATGGCGAACGCGCAGGTAAACGCGTAAATGCTTGGCAGCAAGTCGTCAATAATAACGCTGCCAGCAATGTAGATACCAAGCTCCAGCAGATAAATAACTTCTTCAATCAACTTATTTTTATTGATGATATCAAGCTATGGGGTAAAGAAGATTACTGGGCAACACCACTTGAGTTTCTCGGTGTCGGGGGGGGAGACTGCGAAGACTTTAGCATTGCAAAGTACTTTTCGCTGCTAGCGCTCGGTATTGATGATAATAAATTGCGCTTGGTATACGTAAAGGCATTAGAACTAAATCAATTTCATATGGTAGTCGCTTACTACCCGACTCCATCATCAGTACCTTTACTGCTTGATAACCTAGATAGTGAAATACAACCAGCAACACAGCGACCAGATTTACAGCCGATATACAGTTTCAATGGTAGCAAACTCTGGCTAATGAAACAGAAAAAACAAGGGCTGTTAGCGGGTAAAGCCTCCCGCTTAAGTCTGTGGAATGACCTACGCCAACGGTCAAACCACATCAAACTACACAAACCTAAAATTAACTTTGACGAGTGACCATGATGACACTTTACAGACAACTCTTGATATGGATGCTAGTTGTATTTTTTACGCTTATGGCCTCCGTGTTTGTGATCCAATTGCACACCACACGCAACTTCTTAATCGAACAGCAATCAACTGAAATGGATAATGCCATCAGTGCCGTCGGCATGGCTCTCGCTCCTTATCTGGAAGCTAACGATAAAGTATCGGCAGAATCAGTCATCAACGCCACTTTTGACAGTAGCTTTTACAGTGAAGTGACCTTATCGATTCTGCATGATGAAGCAGAAATCAAGCGTACTTTCCCATCCAAAACCACAGAGGTACCCGATTGGTTTAGTCGTCTTATCGTCATCGACACAATTACCAAATCGAGCACCCTAACAAGTGGCTGGATGCAACTGGCAAACTTGACCGTGACCAGCAGTTCTACCCGCGCATACTCACAATTATGGCAGGCAAGTATGCAACTTGTATTTGGCTTCGCTGTTACTTTCTTATTCGGTTTAGTGTTTCTAGCCTTGATTCTATCAGCCGTATTAAAACCGTTGAAGTTAATTCAGCTGCGAGCAAAGGCCATGTCAAATAACCAGTTTGGCGAGCCATTACCGATCCCAAGAATTCGCGAACTCAGTGACGTGGTGCATGCATTCAATCACATGAGTAGCCAACTTAAAGTTCATTTTGAACAGCAAGCCCAAGAAGCTGATAATTTACGTATTCGCGCGTACCAAGATCCCGTTTCCGGTCTGGCAAACCGTAGTTACTTAATGACTCAATTAACCTCTTGGTTATCAACATCGCAAGAAGGTGGTATTGCACTATTAAAAGTCGATTTAATTGCAGATGCCTATGCACAAGACGGCTATGAGACTGGCGATCATCTGGTACAAATATTAGCGGCAAAAATAAATATTCTGGCAACAGAGCATTACACGATAGCACGACTTAGTCAGTCTGAATTTATGTTACTTGCGCCTCGGATCACGGCCGCTGAATTAAAAAC
Source organism: Moritella sp. (assembly GCF_033791185.1). GTDB lineage: Bacteria > Pseudomonadota > Gammaproteobacteria > Enterobacterales > Moritellaceae > Moritella. Next base: position 4,795 of record NZ_JASJHF010000037.1, read on the forward strand.
TATCGGTCAAATAATGCTGCAAATAACCTTCGAACTGCAAAGTGATCCACTCAATATCGCTCCAACTCAAGCGGCTGTAGGTTTAGTCATGCGTAATATCGATGACAACATGTCAACCTTACTCGCTCAAGCCGATAATGCCCTAACGCAAGCCAAACAGCACCCGCAAGAACCATTGGTTCTATTCGATATCGCTGCTAATACTACAAAAACAAGACAAACAACGATGGGCAAGCAACAATGGAAATCATTAGTTGATGAGGCCATTGCCAATAAATTATTTAAGTTCACATTCCAAAAGGCAATTGACCAAAATAATAAAATACTTCATCAAGAAGTCTTCGCCTATATTCAAAAAGGCAATCAGCGTTATTCGGCGGGGCAATTTTTAGGGGCAATAGAAGAATTAAATGTCGGTAAGTACATGGACATGCATATCATTGAAGAGCTGTTTAATATGCTCAGCAATGATAAAAGTGCCGGTAACGTGGCAATCAATATCACCCAAAGCAGTGTTAATGATACCGGTTTCATGCGCTGGCTTGCCAACAAAATGCAATCAACCCCGCAATTAAAAGAGCGTATATTGTTTGAATTACCAGAAATTTGTTTTATCAAAAACAGCGATAACACTGGTTTATTATGTGAGATCATCAACAAGAATAATTTCAGCTTTGGTATTGATAACTTCGGCCATAACTTCAGTTCAATTAGCTACCTCAATAAATTCCGTCCCGCTTATGTGAAACTCGATTTTGCTTATACCAACCAAATTGATAACCAAGTCAAAGCCGATGTACTAGCATCAATTACCCGTACGGCGAATAACTTATCCATCACGACTATTGCAACACGCATTGAAACAAGCAGCCAACAAGAGAAACTCAGCAAATTAATGATTCGTGGTTTCCAAGGTTATGCGGTTGATAAAATGAATAACGAGAAAAGTATATGAAAGATCCCTTATTGCAATCACTAGTCTATATAAGTCGCTTTTACGGGCAAGCTAACTCCCCAGATGCGCTTATTGCTGACTTGCCCTTGGCTGATGGACTATTAACGCCATTTCTTTTACCGCGAGCGGCAGAAAAAGCAGGCTTACAAGCTAAAGAAAATAACGTCGCCCTTGAAGACGTTTCACCCTTGCTATTTCCAGTCATTATCTTATTGAAAGGCGGCGATGCAAGTGTCGTTCTTAGTATCGATACAGAAAAAAATGAAGCCGAAGTGGTACTTTCTCAGGCCGATGGCACACAACAATGGATTAACCTTGATGACCTAAATAACCAATATACGGGTCATTTATTTTTGCTGAAAAAACGCTTTCGTTATGACGAGCGCTCACCTGAAATATTAAAAACGCGTGAAGGCCACTGGTTTTGGAGTACATTATGGGAATCTCGAACTATTTACCGAGATGTATTTATTGCTTCAATACTGATTAATATTTTTGCCATATCAGCGCCACTTTTCACCCGCCTAGTTTACGATAAAATAGTGCCTAATCTTGCCTTTGATTCGTTGTGGGTATTGGCCATCGGTATCACTATCATCTTTTGCTTCGATTTAGTGTTGAAGTTAATGCGCAGTTATTTTATCGACCTTGCAGGTAAAAAATCAGACCTGCTAATCTCGGCTAAAATATTCAGTCGTGTTATGGGCATTCGTATGGAAGCAAAACCGCCATCCGTCGGTGCTTTTGCTCGCCATATGCAAGAGTTTGAATCAATCCGAGAATTCTTCACTTCGGCAACTATTTCGACCTTGATCGATTTACCTTTCGCATTGATGTTTTTATTGATTATTTGGTTTGTAGCAGGCCCGCTCGCACTCGTGCCTTTAATTGCCATCATTGTACTGAGTGTATACAGTCTACTCATTCAACGGCCATTACGCCGTAGTATTGAGGAAGGTTCTCGTCTCTCATCACAAAAAAATGCCAACTTAATTGAAAGTTTAAGCGGATTAGAAACGGTGAAACTATTTGGTGCTCAAAGCCAATTCCAATACCGTTGGGAAGAAGCGGTTGCCCACATGGCAAACTGGGGGATTAAATCGCGCCGTCTTACCGACTCAGTACAAAATACCGCAGGCTTTCTCCAACAGTTCGTCTCTGTGGCCATGATTGTATTCGGTGTATACCTGATTGCTGATGGCCAGCTTACTATGGGTGGCATTATCGCAGCAAGCATGTTGAGTGGCCGTGCCGTGGGGCCAATGATCCAACTTTCATTGCTATCATTGCGTTATAATCAAGCCAAATCAGCGATGACGATTATCGAACAATTGATGCAAATGCCGACAGAACAAGAAGATGGAAAACGCTATATTCACCGTCCATTAATTAAAGGTAAAATCGAATTTGATAACGTCAATTTCAATTATCCCAATGCGACCGACTCGGCACTAAAAGGGGTTAGCTTTACCATCAATCCAGGCGAGAAGGTGGCCATTATCGGACGTATTGGTTCAGGTAAAACAACCATTGAGCGCTTGATCATGGGGCTGTACCGCCCAATTGAAGGCTCAGTGCGCATTGATGATACCGACATCAACCAACTTATTCATATTGATGTACGACGTAATATAGGTTGTGTACCACAAGACACCACATTGTTTTTTGGTTCAATCCGCGACAACATCACACTTGGCCGTCCGTTAACCACAGATCAAGAAGTGCTACTCGCGGCTGAACGAGCGGGTGTGACAAACTTTACTCAACAAGATGCTGCAGGGTTAGATAAACAAGTAGGCGAAGGTGGCGCAGCCCTTTCAGGTGGTCAACGCCAATCTATTGCTATCGCACGCGCCTTCGTTGGTAAGCCGCCAGTACTGTTAATGGATGAACCAACAAGCAGCATGGATAATCGCTCAGAAATGCGCATTAAGCAGCAACTAAATAATCTTTCTCAAGAGGAAACTCTTATATTGATAACCCACAAGACCGGGATGTTAGATATTGTTGACCGCTTAATCGTCATGGAACAAGGCCGTATCATTGCTGATGGACCTAAACAGCAAGTACTAAAACAGCTTGGCGAAGGCAACATTAGTCATGCTAAAACCAGTAATAAATAAAGGGCGAAAACAGCAACACTAACTTCGCTATCGATTGGAAACTTTATTCATGAGTTCAATCCAGCTGTCGATAGCTGGCATCGATGGCGACTATCTGAGTGTGCATACTCTCAATGATATTGGTTATCTGGTAGATAGACCAGTAATAACCATAACTCTCTGAGTCGATGCGCTCGGCATCAAGTATCTGCGCCGCCATTAATTGATGAATATCATCAACCAGATCAGCAGGGCACAGTTTAAGTTCTCCAACCTGACCGTTAATATATTGATTTAATTCATGTAGCTGGGCAATAATCCCGATAGCGACATGATTAACTTTCGGTGCCAAGTTTTCATATAACACAGCGCCATCCCCGTCTAGGCGTGATTGTGACAGCAGTGCTAACAAGGTCACCATACGATTCTGTTTATCCGCTAATTTAGCTAATAGTGGTAGCTGTGGGCGTAAAGTTAAACTTTCCCATCCCAAACTGAAAAAAAGGTTTCTTTGTGCAAGAATACATTGATTGATTTTACTCAATTCAGCGCTGCATTCATGCTCATTAACGATATCTAGGGCAAGCTGCCTGGCTAATATTTTCGTCATTAAATGCAGAGAATGGGATAGCTGATGTCGCCAATCAAGTTTTGCCTTTATCGGCAGAACCAGCAGTGAGATCACAATCGAGATCGCACAGCCCAAAAGAATATTAAGGGTGCGCCACACCGCTTCAGAAGTATCATGACTACTGTCACCAATCACTATTATCATGGTAAATCCAGCAACTAAGTAAGCATAGCTAAAACGACCCGCGGCTAAATAGCAAAGTACCATCACGGCAATAATCATTAACGCCATAATAATACGATCATCGGTAAAACAAGCGATTAATAAAACCCCGTAAACAGCACCGAAAACGGTACCAATTGCCCGTTGCAATGACTTTTCCATCGTCCGCCCGACCTGCGGTAAGTGCATCATGATGATCACTATCGTGACCAGTGTCCAAAGGAAATGTGGCAGCGGCCAGAGCCAGTTGAGCAGGGTTGCGATCAACAGTGCAAAGCCCAATTTGAAACTATGAATTAAACGAATATAACGATAAACAAACTCAGTAAATCGACTGGCAGGGGAAAATACAGGCATAATGAGGTTCGACGGTAAAGAGCTACGGAATAACAGGTCGCCATAATAGCATACCTTAGACGTTAAGTTATTGATCTAAAAGCCCTGTTACACAGAGCTTTTAGATTCAAATATTAACTAATTTCAAATAAAAATAACTACTGGCTAACGCTTAGCTCATCATCAACCACACTTATCTTAAGCGGTTTACCTGGGATCACTTCTCCCGCCAAAATGGCATTAGCGAGGCGATTTTCAACCTGTTTCTGCAATACCCGCTTCAGTGGTCTGGCACCAAATAAAGGATCGAAACCCGCTTCGGCTAATTTTGCCAATGCACCAGCGGTGATCGACAAGCTGTAACCCAATAGTTTTAATCGTGCTTCTAACGATTTTAATTGGATCGCGGCAATTTTCTCGATGTGACTGCGGCCCAATGGGTGGAATATCACCGTATCATCAATGCGGTTAATAAATTCTGGGCGGAAAGTCTGGCCAAGTAACTCTAATAGCTGCTCCTTCACGGTATCGTAATCATGTTTACCATATTCCGCTTGGATAATATCCGAGCCTAAATTAGAGGTCATGATAATTACGGTATTACGGAAATCAACCGTACGCCCCTGACCATCGGTTAAACGACCATCATCTAATACTTGTAATAAAATATTAAAAATATCGGGATGGGCTTTCTCAATTTCATCCAACAAGATCACTGAATAAGGTTTACGGCGCACGGCTTCGGTAAGATAGCCGCCTTCTTCATAACCGACATAACCCGGAGGTGCACCGATTAATCGGGCTACCGAATGTTTTTCCATAAATTCAGACATATCAATACGGATCATGGCATGGTCAGAATCAAAGATAAAATCGGCCAAGGCTTTACATACTTCGGTTTTACCAACACCAGTTGGTCCCATGAATAAAAATGAACCCATTGGACGGTTAGGATCGGCTAAACCAGCACGGCTACGACGGATCGCATTAGAGATCGTGCTCACGGCTTCGGCTTGACCGATAACCCGTTGATGTAAACTATCTTCCATCGCCAACAGTTTTTCTTTTTCACCTTCCAGCATGCGGTTAACCGGAATACCGGTCCAACGCGATAAAATATCGGCGATTTCGGCTTCACCTACTTTATGCTTTAACAAGGTCATGTCTTGCATTTCTGCTTGTGCAGCCAGATCCAGCTGTTTTTCTAACATCGGGATCGTGCCGTATTGCAGTTCAGACATTTTATTTAAATCACTCGCACGTCTGGCCATATCCAGTTCAACACGGGCTTTATCTAGCGCTGATTTAATGTGTTTAGTACCAGAAAGCGCGGCTTTTTCAGTGCGCCAAATCTCGTCTAATTCATTAAACTTACCTTCTTTCTCCGTCAGTTCATCTGCAAGCGTCGATAAGCGTTTAATACTGGCCGAATCATCTTCTTTTTCCAGCGCTTGTCGCTCAATTTTCAGTTGGATAATGCGACGTTCTAATTTATCTAAGGCTTCTGGTTTTGAATCCATTTGCAAACGAATTGACGATGCCGCTTCATCAATCAAATCAATGGCTTTATCAGGGAGTTGACGGTCGGAAATATAACGGTGTGATAAGGTTGCCGCGGCAACAATCGCCGGATCAGTAATATCAACATTATGATGCAGTTCATAACGTGACTTTAGACCACGTAAGATAGCGATGGTATCTTCGACACTGGGTTCTTCAATTAATACTTTTTGGAAACGACGCTCAAGGGCGGCATCTTTTTCAATATATTGACGGTATTCATCCAGCGTTGTTGCGCCCATGCAATGTAATTCACCACGGGCCAGCGCCGGTTTAAGCATGTTACCCGCATCCATCGCACCGTCGCCTTTACCAGCACCAACCATAGTATGTAATTCATCAATAAACAGGATGGTTTGGCCTTCGGTCTGTGCCAGCTCTTTAATCACTGACTTCAAGCGTTCTTCAAATTCACCACGATATTTTGCGCCCGCGACTAACGCGCCCATATCCAGTGATAATACCCGTTTATTTTTTAATCCTTCCGGCACTTCACCATTCACAATTCGTTGCGCTAAACCTTCGGCAATCGCGGTTTTACCCACCCCAGGTTCACCAATTAATACCGGATTATTTTTAGTTCGGCGTTGCAGTACCTGAATTGCCCGACGGATCTCATCGTCACGGCCAATCACCGGATCCAATTTCCCCACCTCAGCACGTTCGGTGAGATCTAAGGTGTATTTTGTTAATGCTTCTCGCTGCTCTTCTGCACCTTGGTCATCGACTTTATCGCCACCACGGATCACCTCAATGGCTTCTTCAACCTGTTTACGCGTACCGCCCGACTTTCGTAATAATTCACCTAAACGGCCTTTATCTTCAACCGCCGCCAGCACAAACATCTCGCAAGAAATAAATTTATCTTTGCGCTTCTGAGCAAACTTATCACACAAGTTCAATAGCATATTTAATGCTGACGATAATTGAATATCGCCTTGCGTGCCTTTTACTTGCGGTAGGCGCTCTAACTCATCTGCTAACTGCCAGCGCAATGCATTAGCATCAATCGCGGCTGCGGTCAGTAACGGGCGAATAGAACTATGATCTTGGTTTAATAACGCAGTCATCAAGTGAATAGGCTCGATAAATTGATTATCTTTACCCAGAGCAAGTGATTGAGCGTCAGAAATAGCCATTTGGAATTTGGTGGTAAGTTGATCTAAGCGCATAACGATGTCCTATCGGTCTTGAGCAAAAAACAGGTGCAGCAACGTAATTATAATCGAGCTACAGAATAGTTTAATTATAACGGGATAATTATAGTCGTTTAATTAGCTTTGGGATATGCAGAAAAGTATTAAAGCCCATACTTATTATCTGGGGATTATTTATTGAGATTCAAGGTAAATTAAACTTGCCTGGCGACCGGTTTGGTTGTCTCGTCGATAAGAATAGAATAAATCAGTTTGACGATAAGTACAGTAATCACCACCGTAAATATCACTGGCGTTCACAGTTAACGCGTGTAAGCGTTGCCGTGCTAATAAATAGAGATCCGCTAACCATTTATCACCATCGGTAACAAATGCAGCGCACGCGTTAGCATCATGGGCAATAAAGGCATCACGAACGTCACTACCTACTTGGAAATGCGCTTGGCTAATTGCAGGCCCTAACCACACTAACAAATCAGCTGGTGTAGCGCTAAGTTTAGCAATGGTATTTTCAATCACGCCATCAAGTAAACCACGCCAACCAGCATGAATCGCCGCGACTTGCGACCCTGCTTTATCGCAGATTAATAGCGGTAAGCAGTCTGCCGTCATCACTAAGCAAACTTGCCCCGTCATCATAGTCACAGACGCATCAGCTGCCGGCAGTTGCTCAGCATTGTGGGGTTGCCCCACTAAACTAACCACTTCGGTACTGTGCGTTTGATTCAACCAATATGGCTGCTGTGGCAAATCAGCCGCTGTCATTAACAACTGCCGATTTTGCCACACCAACGCGCTGTTATCCTGCACATGCAAACCTAAATTAAGTCCCGCATAAGGAGCATGACTCACACCACCCAAACGGGTAGTGCTTAGCGCTTTCACATTGCTTGGCGCAGGCCAATTCGGTTGGATCAGACGAGGCATAATCAATGCTTAACTAATGAAATCATCAACCATGTTTAACGCAGTATCTTCACGTAAGATATGAATTAACGTATTCATATCTGACGGACGTTCTGCGCGCCACATCATCATCTCACCCGTTACTGGATGCTCTAATTTCAACATACGAGCATGTAGTGCCTGACGACCGAAACCACGTAGAGCCATGATTAGCGTATCAGTTGCATTGCCCGGTGGCTTTGGACGACCAGCGTAAACCGCATCACCAACAATAGGGTGAGTAATATGAGTCATGTGGACACGAATTTGGTGCGTTCGGCCTGATTCAAGACGCAGTCTTAATAACGTATGGGCACGGTATTTTTCAGCAACACGGTAATGTGTTTTTGCGGCTTTACCTAGTGGACGAACAGCCATGTGTGTACGTTTAGTCGGATGACGACCGATTGGCTCATCAACAAAACCACCTGCTGTCATCGTACCTGTAACAACTGCTTCGTATTCGCGGGTAATGCGACGTGCTTGCAGTGCTGTTACTAAATGCGTTTGTGCTGGAATTGTTTTCGCAATAACCATCAAACCAGTGGTGTCTTTATCCAGACGGTGAACAATACCAGCGCGTGGCACGTCGATAATGTCTGGATAATGGAATAACAATGCATTTAGCACGGTACCATCTGGGTTACCAGCACCTGGGTGAACAACGAAACCAGCAGGTTTGTTGATTACTAGAATATCATCATCTTCATAAACAATATTAAGCGGAAGATCTTGTGGCTCGTAACGAACTTCTTCTTCAACTTCAGCGTTTAAGATAACTTTATCGCCGTATTGCATTTTTTCACGTGCTTTAACGACAACTTTACCATTTAGGTTAACAAATCCTGCAAGAATCCATTCCTTCAGACGTGAACGAGAATAATCTTGGAACATCTCGGCTAAAACTTGGTCTAAACGTTGACCGACTTGGTGTTCTGCAACAACGGCAGAAAGTTCTATATGTTGGCTCATAGGTAGCAGGGACCCTCTTCGGTCCTAATTTTCAGTATAATTACAGGATTCAGGCTATTTTAGCCTTTTATTTTGCTGTAGCATATTAGCTACGTAATTATTTTCGCATTAAGCAATTTGGAATTTATCCAACCTAATGAAAAAATCAATAAAATTAGCAATAAGTTTATCACTCGCACTGGTTGTAGCTACCGGTTGTTCTTCAAAAACAGAATCAGCGGTACCAGATAAACCAGCCATTGAGCTGTACAGCATCGCCCAACAATCGTTACAAGCGGGTAATTTTATTTCCGCTATCGAAACGCTTGAAGCGCTTGATACGCGTTATCCATTTGGCCCGCACACTGTACAAGTACAGTTAGACTTGATCTATGCTTACTATAAGAATAGTGACACAGCACAGGCATTGGCCAATATAGATCGCTTTATTCGCTTAAATCCAACGCATAAAGACATCGATTATGTTTACTACATGCGTGGACTCACCAATATGGGCGCGGATTATAACCTATTTCATGACCTATTTAATATAGATCGTTCAGATCGAGACCCAAGTTATGCAAATGCGGCCTTCAATGACTTCACTCGTCTAATCCAACGCTACCCAGAAAGTGAATATGTAGCGGATGCCCGGAAACGTGCGATTGCGATTAAAAGTCGTCTGGCGCGTTATGAGTTATCGGCAGCAGAGTATTACATGAAACGTAAGGCTTACATCGCTGCGATCCAGCGTGCACAGCACATCATCGATAATTTTGCAGATACCGAATCACGTATCGGCGCCTTAAAAGTAATGATTAAAGCTTACGATCTTTTAGAACAGCCGACGTTAAAAGCGAACGCAGAAAAGATATTAGCAGCTAACGTAAGTTAGTCATAACCGCACATAGCTGATCAATATTAAGCCTGAAAATAAAATATAAAAAACGGCGTCTATGCAAATAGACGCCGTTTTTATTGGTATTTACCGTATTAAGCGAGTCGCTAGCGTACTAAACAAGTAGCTTATTTATGGTATGGCTTACTTAATTCGCCAACCGCCTCGATGAATACACCTGCTTTTTCAGGTTCAACATCTAAATGGATACCGTGACCTAAGTTCATCACGTGACCATTGCCTTTACCAAAACCAGATAAGATCGTGCTTACTTCTTCACGAATACGTTCTGGAGATGCATAAAGCATTGAAGGGTCCATGTTGCCTTGCAGTGCAACTTTATCGCCAACACGTGCTTTTGCTTCAGCAATATCAATTGTCCAATCTAGACCAATCGCATCACAACCGGTTGCAGCGATCTGCTCGATCCATTGGCCACCGTTTTTAGTAAACAAAGTCACCGGTACTTTACGGCCATCGTTGAAACGCGTTAAGCCATCAACAATTTTGTGCATGTACTGCAGTGAGAAATCTTTGTAATCACGTGGTGATAATACGCCACCCCAAGTATCAAATACCATCACAGATTGTGCACCCGCAGCAATTTGTGCGTTCAGGTAAGTAATAACTGAATCTGCTAGCTTATCTAATAATAAGTGTAGCGTTTGTGGTTCAGCGAATGCCATTTTCTTAATTTTAGTGAACGCTTTAGTACCGCCGCCTTCAACCATGTATGTTGCTAATGTCCACGGGCTACCAGAAAAACCGATTAGTGGCACTGCGCCATCTAGGCCTTTACGAATAGTACGAACAGCATTCATTACATATTGTAATTCGCCTTCTGGATCTGGGATACCGATCTTATCAACGTCTGCTTTACACGTGATTGGACGTGCGAATTTAGGACCTTCACCTTCTTCAAAGTACAGACCTAAACCCATTGCATCAGGGATCGTTAAGATATCTGAAAACAGGATTGCCGCATCAAGTGGGAAACGACGTAATGGTTGCAACGTTACCTCACAAGCAAGTTCGGCATTTTTACACAACGACATAAAATCACCCGCTTCAGCGCGTGTGGCTTTATATTCTGGTAAATAACGGCCTGCTTGACGCATCATCCATACTGGTGTTTGGTCTACCGATTCTTTGGCTAACGCACGTAAATAACGATCATTCTTTAACTCGCTCATATCATTTCCTGAATTGCGGCTTTAATATGGCGTGATTGTAACATTATTCAACAATTGACAAAATATCTGACGCCATTTTCATGCTTAATTTAACAATAAGTTGCTTCCGACAGGAGATTCGTCGCCAAAAGACAACATCACACGCCATAATTAACCTGTGAATGGAGAAAAAAACAACAAATTTAAACTGTCATTAACAAGTCAGTTTTAGTCGATTCCATTTCGGTAATTAATTTGCACAATTAACACCAAGTTAATCAGAGACATCACTCACAATTACTTAACAAGCTTGACTGACAAAATCAAAAATCATTCATAACAAATACTTATGTGCTATTATTAGACCTACAACAGTTTTTAACCCGTAATCACGCTTTAGTAGATAAATCTATTACTGTGGCACTAATTTATCAGGTTTGACCAGATAAAATAGTGTTGACGTATCACGGTAAAAAATTTAGTAATAGGAAACCTTAGTTTTTTAAGGGTACATGGAGTAAGTCATATGTTAACCAAATTAGAACAAGCGCAACAAGCTTGGGGCGGTACGCACAACGCCATTGATCACTGGCTAGAAGAGCGACAAGAACTGATTGTCGATTATTGCAAGCTCGAAGGCTTACCCCCATTTGAAAAGTCCGCCGCGCTACCAAGCAAAGATGAATTACAAGCCTTCTGCCAAATCTTAATAGATTACCTATCAACAGGTCATTTTGAAGTTTACGATCAAATCGTCTCTCAATGTGCCGAGTACAGCACGAAAAGTCTGAAACTTGCACAAGAAATCCAACCGAAGATTGTATTAACAACCGAAGCACTAGTTGAATTCAATGATAAATACGCCGAAGAAAGTCAAGATGATGACACATTATTAATGTCGTTAGATAATGACATGTCGAAAGTCGGTGAGCTATTAGAACAACGTTTTGAATTAGAAGATCAGCTGCTATATGCCTTAGCAACCTATCACCGAGAAGTGGTTGGCGCTGAATAACAGGCTATTATAAGATAATCAAAAATAGCCGTTATCAAATAAATAGCGGCCAATAAAAAACCCATTCATATAATCAAATATGAATGGGTTTTGATAAAACTGCAGTAACTTAGTGGTTAAGCGACTGCGTTTTAATACGACTAATTACTTTTCTTGACCAGCAATGTCTAGCAATTCAACTTCAAATACCAATGTTGAATTTGGTGGGATATCTGCACCCGCACCTTGTGCGCCATAACCTAATTCAGATGGGATGTATAATTTATACTTACTGCCCACATTCATTAGTGCAACACCTTCAGTCCAACCTGGAATAACTCGGTTAAGTGCAAACGTTGCAGGTTCACCACGTTCTACTGAACTATCAAATACTTTACCATCTAACAGTGAACCAGTGTAATGCACTGTCACAGTATCATTTGGCGTAGCTACAACACCTTCACCAGCCGTTAGTACTTCATATTGAAGACCAGACTCAGTTGTAGTGACGCCTTCTTTCTTGCCGTTTTCAGCAAAGAAATTTGCTGCGTCAGTTTGTGCTTTTTCACTTTCTACACGAGCTGCTTCAGTTGACAGCGTATTCATTTTTTCGTCATATGCTTTTAATACAGCTTGTAATTCTTCATCAGATAACTGAGTTGTTTCATTTAACGCATCAGTAATACCTTGAACGATGATTTCCTTATCTAATGGCGCACCTAGCTCTTCTTGACGCTTAAGTGGTGCAACCAAGTTACGTGCAACGATTGAACCGATTGCATAAGCCGCTTGTTGATCTTCGCTGTATGCCTTAATGTCTGTTGCTTTATCTGCTTGTGCTTCTTGGCCACATGCTGCTAACAGAGATACCGCTGAAGCGAGTACCGTTACTTTAAAAAATTTTTTCATCGAAATACCTAATTAAAATAATGCAGTGTAATTCCACAACTACGTTTTCAGTTACTTATACCTAAAAACAGCTTCAGTATTATCATAACTATTTGATGCTTCCATACAAGATATTAACAACTATAAATGCAAAAAATGATAAATCACTCTACTTTACTTAGTTTTACATCTTATCTAGGCTAGTATTTCAGCTCAAATAAATCGACATTACATGTTAAACTTAGTTCATAAAATTATAGCCATAGCGGAAAAACATGGAAATTCAGCAGTTAGAAGAGCGTGTTTGTGACTTAGAGATGAAATTAAGTTTTCAAGACGACACCATCGAACAATTAAATAATGCCATTATTGATCAGCAAAAAATACTTGAAGATCAGAAAGTACAGCTGACTTTTCTAATTAGTCGAATCAAAACGATGCAAGTTGGCAGTGGTTTAGCAAGTGAAGCCGACGAGACCCCACCACCGCATTATTAATGCCGGAGTGAGTCCATAACAGACTGGTTGTGGTAACCGATTAAGTATAATTGCTTAGCATAAATAATAAAAATGCCAGTCATCGTGACTGGCATTTTGTTTTCATTAAACCATCGTCACTAATGACTAGTGACAACCGCCGCCGCAGCAACCGTCTTTTTTCTCTTCTTTTGGTTCTTCACTACCACAACAACCACCTTCGTGATCATGGTCGTGTCCGTGGTCATGACCACAGCCTTCAGCGCCATGGATGTGACCATGTTCTAATTCTTCTTCAGTCGCAGCACGCATGCCGATAACTTCACCATTAAATTGCAGTGTACGACCTGCAAATGGGTGGTTAGCATCAACAATAATAATATCGTCTTCAACGCCAGTTACGATAACAGTACGGTGACCCGCATCTGTTTCAGCACTAAATGCCATACCAGGTTCAACGCCTTCAACGCCTTCGAATAACTCAGCTGGTACTTCTTGTACTAGCTCAGGATCGTAAATGCCGTAACCTTGTTCAGGTTCAACTTTAACGTCAAAATCGTCACCCACTTTAAGACCTTCAAGCTCAGCTTCAAGACCAGGAACAAGGTAACCAGAACCCATTAAAAATTCTAGTGGTGATGAATCACGCGTATCATCGATAAGTTCACCTTTATCATCTGTTACGGCGAAGTGTAGTACTACAACTGAATTTGCTTCAATAAACATATCTATTCTCTTCATTCCTGATTAACTATATACAGTGAGCTTTAAACAACGCATTGCTATTGCTTAAACACACCTATCATTTGTTCGAAATCGCGGGTGGCGGTACTCACCTCTCCTTCCGCTTGTGCTTGAGTATAGCCACAACTGACACATTCAATTGTTTCTACCCCATTCACTTGAAATAGCTGGATCACATCTATTTCATTGCACATCGGGCACTTAGCGCCGGCGACAAAGCGTTTTTTCTTCCGTTCAACCACTGCAACCTCCTAGTCTTTTCACGAGCCGAAGGATGCTCAACAATCAGATTTAATAAACTGATATTAAGCTCATTAGCATCGTTTAACTAGGAGTGTACTTTATTCTTGGTACAAATTTCAAAGTTTAACATTTTAAAGTGGGCGTAAATCCGCTAAAATCGCCGCAATTATAGTTACTAATAGCCCTCATATGATCATAGCTAGCGATATTGAACTTCTGCGTGGTGGTAAGCCACTTATTACAAATACCAGTGCCAAGATCAACCCAGGTCAAAAAGTTGGCTTAGTCGGTAAGAATGGCTGTGGTAAATCCAGTTTATTTGCCCTCATCCGCCACGAAATTAGTTTGGATAACGGTAGCCTTACCTATCCAACTAGCTGGCAAGTATCGAGTGTGAAACAGGAAACACCTGCTCTCGATCGCAGCGCCCATGATTATGTGCTCGATGGTGATATTGAATTCCGTCAATTAGAAGCGGATCTTGCACAAGCTGAAGCAGCTGATAACGGCAACAAAATTGCCGAAGTTCACGGTAAACTCGACGCAATCGGTGCTTACAGTATTAATGCGCGCTGTTCTGAACTGCTATCCGGCTTAGGCTTTAGCGAAGACAAGCAACAACTGCCAGTTCAGAGTTTCTCCGGTGGTTGGCGCATGCGTTTAAACTTAGCGCAGGCACTATTATGTCGTTCTGACTTGTTACTCCTGGATGAACCAACCAACCACTTGGATTTGGATGCGGTTATTTGGTTAGAAAAATGGTTAAAACAGTATGACGGCACATTAATGTTGATCTCGCATGACCGTGATTTCCTCGATGCCATTATTACTAAGATCATTCACGTTGAAGATCAAAAGCTAAACGAATACACAGGTGATTACACTTCATTCGAAAAACAACGCGCTGAAAAACTATCACAACAACAATCTATGTTTGAAAAGCAACAGCGTGAAGTTGCTCATATGCAAAGTTACATTGACCGTTTCCGTTACAAAGCGTCAAAAGCCAAACAAGCGCAAAGTCGTATTAAAGCGATGGAACGTATGGAGCTTATTTCAGCGGCCAATGCTGATTCACAATTTAGCTTTCGTTTCTTAAAACCTGATGCCCTGCCAATGCCGTTATTAACAATGGAAAATGTGTGCGCGGGTTATGGCGACACCCTGATTCTTGATAACATTAAGTTAAATCTAGTGCCAGGCAGCCGCATTGGTTTATTGGGTCGTAACGGCGCCGGTAAATCAACATTAATTAAATTGTTGTCTGCTGAAATGGCGCCACTAAAAGGCTCGTTAGAAGTTAACCCGAATTCGAAAGTCGGTTACTTTGCCCAGCACCAATTAGAATTCTTACGTTTAGACGAGACGCCATTACAACACATGGTACGTCTTGCACCCGATAAAACAGAATTAGAACTGCGTAAATTCTTAGGCGGTTTTGGTTTCATCGGCGAAAAAGCATTAGATATCGTGCGTCCATTCTCCGGTGGTGAAAAAGCGCGTTTGGTATTAGCCCTGATCGTATGGCAAAAACCGAACCTGTTATTGCTTGATGAACCAACCAACCACTTGGATTTGGAAATGCGTCACGCGCTGTCAGTTGCCCTACAAGGCTTCGAAGGCGCTATGATTGTCGTATCCCATGATCGTCACTTATTACGCTCTACGACTGATGAGCTGTACTTGGTACACGATAAAAAGGTATTACCGTTTGACGGCGACTTAGATGATTACCATAACTGGTTATCAGAACAACAAAAAGTTGAGAAACAAGCAACGCAAGTGGTTAATACTGGCGTCAACAGTGCGCAAGGTAAAAAAGATCAAAAACGTAAAGCGGCGGAATTACGTAAGCAGACTCAGCCAGTACGCAAGAAAATTGAAAAATTAGACAAGCAGCTAGAAACTTTAGCTGACAAGCTAACCGCTGTTGAAGCACAGTTGAGTGAAACCAGTATTTATGAAGAGCAAAACAAAGCTAAGCTAAAAACCGCATTAAGCGATCAAGCGAAGTTTGTGGTGGCGATTGAAGATGCTGAAACCACGTGGATGGAATTAAACGAACAGCTTGAAGAAATGATTGAAGCAAGCGAACAAGCTTAAGTTAAATGAGCAAGTAGAGTCTGATATCAGATAGATTCTACTTGCTTACACAGCTCTACCGACTTAACACGACTCTATATCTTACTTGCGGATTGAGCATATTGCGCTTCGACTAAGTATTTAATGGCCTCTACAACCAGATTATGATCTTCTACTTGCGGTAAGCCAGAAACAGTCACCGCGCCAATTAAACCACAATTTTTAATTCGAATCGGAAAAGAACCCCCGTGAGCAGCATATTCACTGGCATCAAGGTGCGCCTGCATTTCAAAGTCGCGTTTTTTGGCGGCATTATATCGGCCTAAATAATACGAACTATGACCGAATCGCATCACCGATTGACGTTTGCGTCTCGCCCAATCCTGATTATCTTTAGTCGTGCGAGCCATAGAAAAGCTAAATATCACTTGTTCAAATGCATACACTTCAATCGTCACTGCAGCAGGTATACGCTCAGCGGCTTGCTTAAGTGAATCTCCGAGTAGCCAAGCTGTATCGTTATTAAACTGTCGAAATTGCAATTCCTGTTCTTGCGCTAATAACGCTTTCAATATTTCATTGCTCATTGTTAGCTCTAGTGTTGTTATAGCGCCACAGGTAAAGTCTGACCTAAACGGCTACTTTCCATTGCTAGTTCAATTAATTTAATATTCCATAGCGCTTGTTCAGCACTGACTGGAGGCGCGGTTTTTAATCGAATCGCATTGGCTATGGTTAAAAAATATTGCTGGTAACAGCCTCGTTCAGTACTGACGGTTTCAGTCGTTTCAGCACCATATAAACGGCCATACTGGTCCACTGTTTCATCCGCCCAAGACCCATCAACAGGTAGTACACCAGCAATTAAACGTGCTTCTTGTGGATCTAATCCATATTTCTCATAGCTACCTTTGGTACCTTTAACACTAAAGCGTTTATTTGGTCCAGCACTGAACAAATCTCCATGTAGAGTCGTTAATTGATTAGGGTAATGCAGGACAACGGTAAAATAATCCACGTTCGTCGAGCCTTCACGCATGATTAAACATTGCGCTGTAATGGCATCTGGTAGACCAAACAATGTAATAGCTTGATCGATAAGATGGGAACCTAAATCAAATAAAATGCCGCCACCGTTAGTGGTTTGTTCTCGCCAGCGTTGACGTACCTCAGGGCGAAAACGATCAAAGTGAGATTCGAAACTCTTTAGTTCTCCAAGACGATTTTCGGCAATTAATTTTTTTACAGTAAGGAAGTCACCATCCCAACGACGATTATGATAAACACTCAGTACAAGTCCTTTCTCAGCCGCTAAAGCGATTAACGTTTCGCCGTCAGAAACATTCGTGACAAACGGTTTTTCAAGGACTACGTGTTTATTACTCTCTAATGCCTGTTTTGCTAAACAAAAATGTACATCGTTGGGGGCCGTAATAATGACAAGTTCAGCGTCAGAATGAACAAGTAAATCATCCGCTGTAGTGTAATGTTCCACTGTTGGCCAATCACTAACAACCGCTTCGCGTTGACTGCTGCTAATTGCCACTAACTCGAATTCAGGCAAGCTACTAACAAATGGAATATGAAATGTTTTTGCAGAAAAACCATAGCCGATAACGGCTGTTTTAATCGGTGCTAAAGCCATAATGATTAACTCTTTCTTTTTAAATTAACAGATACTTAGAAAACAGGGGGGTGAATCAGTGTTCTTTTAAGAAATATACCATAAACGATGGAGCTTTAGACAGGACGAGATAGTGAAGTAGTAGATTGATAAAAAAGCGGAACCAAATCTATGATTAAAGTCCCGCTTTAAATGATGGTTATATTTCTTAAATACTCAGAATAAGCGTTTCCATTGCTCAGTATCAACGAACCAACGTTCCTCATAAATTTTGTCGCCTTCAAATTGGAACAACACAGATAATTGCGAGGATTCAACTTTATCAGATTTCCACTCAACGATTGAGACGACTTCATTGCCAGTTTCAATCTGACGAAGTTCGGTAATCTCAAAACCGGATGGCAGCATGTCCCCCAAATTATTGAGAGCCTTACGAAATGTTCGCCGCCCTCTGAGAATATCTTCCTGCCCCGGCATTACAAATGTCATATCATCGACATAATCCGTGATTAAGGCATCGAAATCACCCGCGCCAACGGCGTCCCAACCACGCTGTACTATATTGGATAAATTCATTGCTGCTACCCTCTATGTAATTTGTGCCATTTAACTATAGAAGGAATTCAAGCATCGTGCGTCAGCCAGTCTTTATACAAACGCAGGGTGATACCTACAACTGCTCTAACCAGTCTTTACTGTAACCTTGGTATTGCTTGGTCTGTAACAGCAGTAAATTATCTTTAGCTTGATTTTTTTTACCTTGCTCAACCTGACTGACAGCTAATAAAAAACGCCATTCATCCGTTTTTAATACCGTCTTTTGATCCATGTTTTTAACATCAATACCTTGCAACAAGTTAGCATACGCTAATTCAGCTTCAGGCCATCGTGCTTCTAAATATAACAACTGCGCTTGCTGCTGATCGTGCTTGGCTAACTTAATGCCAGCACGCTCTGCTTGAGCTAAAACATCAAGCGCCTTGCTGCGTTCACGCGCCATTAACCACGCATTACTCAGACCTTTAAAATAAGCTAAGTCTGGTAATAATAATTTTTTATCCGCGCCTTCCAGATACACATCTGCGGCTAATCGAGGTTGTTGCTGCTGAAGATACAACGACGCTAACACTCGATAACCTTGTGCGCTGAGCAGTCCTTGATTACGGGTGATCGCCAATGTCGATAACGCCGCTTTATTCTGATCTAGGCTAAGGTGGCTATACGCCAAACGTTCCCAATAGTCTTTTGATTGAGGGAAATCGACTACCGCAATTTCAAGCTGTTGATTAAGTTGTTTGTTTAGCTCTAACCGCTGTAATAACGCTAATAACAATTGCAGGTAAGACTCGTTTTTAGGTGCCAATTTATAAGCGCGCTGGGCTGGCGCTAATGCAACAGTTAATTGCTCTTGTAAATAATAAGCTTGGGCTAATAACGCGGCATTACTGGCTTGTTGTGTTCTCGTGATGTTATAGATTTTACGCTGTTTATCATCCAGTTTATCCACCAGCGCAAACCAGGTATTAAGGTGTTGAGCCACCCGTTCCCAAACCTTAGCTTGCGGCGCTTTACTCGTCTCCGTTGATGTGACTGACGAGGCGGCTAACTGCCCTGCTAACTGTTGGAATGTCAGTTGCTGCTCAACGGCTAACGATAACCCTAATAACTGACTCACCACGTCATAACCTTGCTGATAATCCTGCTGCATCAACAACACTTGCAGCTGTAAATTACTGGCCAGCAATTGGCGCGCTGCCGAGTATTCAGTCTGCTGCTGATAAAATTTGGCAATATTTTTAATCAAACGTTGATTAGAGTCAGCACTGCTTTTGGCTTGTTCATCATCTTGCGCAGATAGCTTCGCAAAGGCTGTTGCTAAGCTAACATAACGGTTATAAACAGAGGCAGGGACTTGCTGCGCTTGTGCAGATGGCAACGACAACAATATCGATAACAACAAGATACCCAAGCACGGTAAAATAACTGCGACCAAGGATGAACGTTGTAGTTTGATTTTAATTAAGCTCAAAGACCATTCTCCATTTTTTCCATACTGCACTACCTGCAGGGGCCTTTTCAAACTGCCAACGGCGCACCGCTTTACGCGATATTTTACCAAAGTAACCGCGGGGTTGCTCTTCAATGATCTTAATCTTTTCTGCGCGACCAGTATCATCAATCAAAATATGTAATAACACGTAACCTTCAATCTTTAGACGTTTGGCTTTGTACGGATATTGTGGGTCAGTTTTGCGTAACACTTTGGCAAACCCAATTTCGGGATCGCCAATACTGGCTTGTTCAATACTGCTCACCGCTGCAGGTGTTACGACCGCCTGTGGTTGAATATGGCTGGTAACATCGACAAATTGTGGTGCCACTGCAAAGATTGGTATTGATAATGCGGGTAAGGTGATGCTGCTGTTTAAATTAATATTACTGACGTCAAAACTAGGCTGTAGCGGCTGTGGTATTGCCATCATTATTTGCTGTGGTTGCGGTTCAGGGATCACTTTTAGCTCAGGTGTGATAACCTGTTCTGCCACACTCGAATCAGTGAACTGACGAAAGTTAATGGTGATCGGATCCTTAATTGCTGGTTTATTATGACCCATGGTTAGCACATAAATTAATGCCGCTAAACTGATGTTAACGAGCACCGCAAGCAAGATCGCCAGTAAACGAAAACGCTTACTGCCCCGCTGTTGCAACTGCAACATTATCCACCCCAGCTAATCTCACTTGATCCAATACTTCAATTAAACGCCCGGTATCAACACTGCGGTCGGCATTCAACATAACCGCAGTATGCTCACCGCCACTCAAGGTTTTTACCCGGTTACGTAATTTACGAATATCAACGGGTTCACCTTCAATCCAAACCCCGTTTTCAGCATCGATAGAGACCACTAAACTCACCGACCCTTGCAGATCGTTGGTTGCCCCATCGGGACGCTGAATATCAATGGCATTCATTTTGTTAAACGATGCCGTCACCAAAAAAAAGATAAGTAAAATAAATACCATATCGATCATAGGTGTTAAATCAACTGCCAGTGCATCACTATTGTTTCGACTAAATCGTGTTCTCATTTAAATTCCTTTCACAACTAACTTTTGCGCCAAGTCCAAGGTCAAAAGGTTCGCTCGTTTGTTCAAATTGTGACAAAAAAACAGACCTGATAAGCCCGTAACTAACCCTGCTAATGTGGTTAATAATGCTTGGGCAATCCCACTGCTAAACAATTCAGATACCCCAATGCTATCAGACAGTACCGAGAAATTATCAATCATGCCATCCACGGTACCTAACAAGCCTAATAGAGGTAAAACACCGGTTAAGGTTTTAATAAAAATAAGTTTACGGGTGAGCTGACTTTGTAATTCAGAAATAAAACCATCACGCACCGCCATCGCGAGCAAATGAGATTGGTCTTGCCATAACGCCCACTCAGTTTGGTAATGTTTACAGAGCGCCGGATATTGCCAACCATACTGTAAATAACAACGGGCAATTGTCCACCACATCACTACAGATAGCAGCATGATCACCCAGAAGATCAGCGTTGCATTACTCAGAAACTCCATAAACTCAGACATGGTTATCAATTACCTGTCGCCTGTTGTTGATGTGTCACCACTGGCGTAGATAACGATTCATCGGCACACAAATTCAAACGCTGCTGACGCTGCGCCAGTAAACCTGCACTTTGATGTTCGATTACATGCAAAATACTGTCACTTTTACTGGTTAGTAAACTGTGTAATAACATCAGTGGTACTGCCGAAATCAAGCCAAACTTAGTGGTTAACAAGGCTTGAGAAATACCACTGGATAGCACTTGTGGATCGCTATTGCCATAAGCGGTGATGGCTTGGAACGTTTCAATCATCCCTGCCACGGTTCCCAATAACCCCAGCAGTGGGGCGATCGCAGCCAGCACAGCTAACGATCCTAAACCTTTACGGCATTCGGGTAATTCCGCCAAGATAGCTTCATCCAGAAAACGGGCTAATTCATCGGCATTACTGTACTTGTGACGATCGGCCACGCCAATAATACGACCGAGTGAATTATCGGTAAGTGTATCTAAGTGCTGCTTTTGAAATTTAATTAACTTGGCTTCACGAGACAATACCCATAGACGGAATAAACCGATAACCATGCCGATTATACCCACGGCAACAATAATGCCACCGATAATGCCCGCATCAGAAAGTATTTGCCACCAAGCGCGATCCTGCGTCGCACGCTCTAGCAATGCCCCCGCCGATGGATCAATTAAGGTACTCACGAAACCGTCTTGGGGTTGTGAAAATGCTGAAATTCGGGCACTCATATCCGCCGAATTTGACGATAATAACTGATAACTTTCACTCGCCGCTTGGTACAGCAATGGCCCTTGCGCGGTAAATGCGCTAAACCCTGCAATTTGCGTTACAGTTAAGGTTTCTTTACTACCATCAGCCATGGTCACTGGGGTATCAAGGATGGTGACTTTGCTGCTTGCCACCATTTGCTCGGTAAACAATAACCATAAATTTTTGATCGCGGCCAGATCCGGTTCATAGTTGGCTTCGCTGTACGGAGAAAGCTGGATCGCCCGTCCCGATAAAGTGGCGCTTAATGGACTTTTATTGAGTTGTCCACGCAGATCTTGGCTGGCACCACGAAATTCACTGAATACTTTATCCAGATCAGACTTTTCACTGTTGGCGAGTTTTTGCTTGGCTAAGATAAGTTTATTGTTCGCGGCAATTGCCCCCTGTAACAGAGTCATTTTTTGTTGCAAGGCTTGATTACGCTGACTTTGTGCAGCCAAGTTAACTTTTTGTGTTGTCAGGTTAGCTTTAAATCGGCTTAATGCTTCGTTGTCTATTTGGGTTTCGGCCACGTTGCTTTGTTTGACCTGCTTTAACAGATCGTCCAATGGCGTGGCATTGGCATTGAACGTCAATAAACTCGTCGCAATAATAATCAGGGCATTAACACGCATCGCTAGCATCCGAGGCATTGCCTTATTCATCATCGTTATCTTAATTCCCGTCGCTATTGTTATCGCCATTAGAGCGCCTCCTGCGATTTAGTCGTGGCAGCGGAATGCACCGGTACGCTCTTTAGTACTGTCTCCGGAACTGTCTTCGGTACAGCCTCCGATACTTTAGCTGCTTCTAACAAAGGTAATGCGAGTAAGGTCGGTACGGTTTTATTATCAGCCACCTCATAAGCTTGTTTCACTTTCGGTAACCAAGTAGCAGGTAAGGTTAACCAAGTGCGATTACTGTTATCCCAATAACCGGCAATCTTATGGTCTGGGGTGAGATAATATAACGCTACGCGACCAACCCGGATAAGCTGTACGGTTTTGTCGGCATCAGTTAATGGCAGTTGTGCTTGCCATGTTTCGATAGTATCACCGTATTCAGTTTCGATTTGATAGGCTTCTAAGATGCGGCGGTATTTATCCGCAACACTGATATTCGGGTGATCTAACAAACGACTGAGTTCAGCTAAACGTAATTGACGCTCCTGCCATAAAAACGGAATGTCTTGTTCAACAAACAGCGTCAGCACTTGTACCATTTGTTGCATTAACGGCGTTAGCTCCATACGAGTTTCACGCACACTGGCCATGTTTTTTTCGAGACCGATTAATAACTGTTGTTGCTGCGCTACCTGCTTTTCAAGCTGGTTGGTATATACGGTTAGTACCGCATTTTCACGTAATAAAGCGCGGTATTCAGCCACTGTTTCACTCGTTTGTTCATCTAATTCAGCAATATTATTTTGCGTGCGCTGTGCTTGAGCCTGTGATTGCTGCTTGCTGCTGATGATATTATCAAGCTCGCTGGTTGCTTGCGCTGGCATGATTAACGCGCCCGCCAATAACCCGATTGACCAAATTGCTGAATAGTTCATGTTATTCCACTGTTTATGCCGTGATGATTAATGTGATGCTTAAATATGATACTTAAATATATGTTAATATTGTGTCTATTATTGGTAACCACAATACAGAGCGCAATTATGATCATTCCCTATAAACAACTCGATAACGATACACTAAATACCCTTATAGAGCACTTCGTGTTACGCGAAGGTACCGATTATGGCACCCTTGAGATGTCAATGTCAGAAAAAGTGTGCCAAGTAACCAAACAACTTGAAAGTGGTGATGTGGTTATCGTTTACTCTGAATTACATGACAGCGTTAACATCCTGCCAAAGAGCGAAGTTCTTAAAAACCCACAATAATTGTGCAAATTTTATACTTGATCTACAGCTGTTTAACTCGTATAACATAGCACTCGTTCCTTTAATTCAACTAGTTGGTCGATCAAATGTCAGCAAAACATCCTATTATTGCGGTGACAGGTTCATCAGGCGCCGGTACTTCTACCACTAGCTTGGCCTTTGCACACATGTTCCAGCAAGAAAACATCAAAGCGTCTTTTATTGAAGGCGATAGTTTTCATCGCTATACCCGTCCAGAAATGGATGTAGCGATCCGCAAAGCCCGTGAACAAGGTCGACATATCAGCTATTTTGGCCCCGAAGCCAATGATTTTGAATTACTGGAAAACTTCTTTCAAGACTATGGTCGCGATGGCACAGGTAAATACCGCCGCTACCTGCATACGTTTGACGAAGCGGTGCCGTATAACTTAATGCCCGGTACTTTTACCCCTTGGCAAGATATCGATGCAGGTACTGATATTTTATTTTATGAAGGCTTACACGGCGGTGTTGCAACCCAAGATAATGATGTGGCTAAACATGTTGACCTGTTGATCGGTATGGTGCCAATCGTCAACTTGGAGTGGATCCAAAAGTTAGTGCGAGATACTGAGGACCGTGGCCATTCTCGTGAAGCCGTCACCGATTCTATTGTCCGTTCGATGGATGATTATATTAACTTTATTACTCCGCAGTTTTCACGAACCCACATTAACTTTCAGCGCGTACCACTGGTCGATACCTCGAACCCATTTAGTGCGACAGTGATCCCAACGTTGGATGAAAGTTTGGTGGTGATCCGTTTTCAAAGTGTGAAGAATGTTGATTTCCCTTACCTGCTAACCATGATCTCCGGCTCATTTATTTCCGGTATCAATACCTTGGTTGTCCCCGGCGGAAAAATGGCGTTAGCGATGGAACTCATCTGTGCACCTCTTATTCGACAGTTATTGGTTGAAGGTAAAATTAGCTAACAAGTCATCAATACAAAAAGGAGGCACTGTATGGCAGCGTCCCCCTGTTGTTTACCTGCTATTGAAGCCCAATAACCCGTGATTAAAGCGCCAAGAACAAACTAATAAATAACGGTGCTGACAAACTTAAGATAAAACCACTGACAATGGCTAATGGTACATAACCATTACCACCGGATTTTTGAATCATCGGTAGGGTAAAATCCATTGACGTTGCCCCTGCATAACCAATTGCAGTTGATGGATGTAAACGGATCAGTGATGGAATAATCAAAATAGCCACCAGCTCACGACCTAAATCAATAATAAACGCAGCACCACCAAACACCGGAGATAGACCATCGGTAATTAAGATACCGGATAACGAATACCAACCAAAACCAGACGATAAAGCCAAACCATTGGTTAACGGAATACCCAGTAATAAAGCCGCGGCCAATCCACCAAGCCAAGAGCTCAATATCACTACAATGGCGATCTTAATGCCCCAGCTATTGAGTAATATTTCCCGCAGGTGCATGCCACTGTTACGCAGCTGGCAACCAATAAGCAGTAATAATAATACCAAAGCGCCTTCACTAATGGCATCAATGTCGATCAGCTCAGCAGAAATAAACAGACCAACAATAAAGCCTGCAACAATCACAAAGATCAACTGTACTGACTCTAAAATAAGCTGCCATTTACTTAACGATTGGCCTTCACCTTCGACGGTCTTAGATAAGCGTTTATCCAGCCCCCACAATGCCAGCAAGTTAGCGGTGGAGACACAAGCCAATACCGTAAAGCTGTAGAGGCCAATATTCTGGAGATTTTGCGCAAAGTTATCCAGATGAGACAAACTAATACCCATCAAGAATAAGATCACGTAAACCATTTTACTGGTAGCAACATTGATCCAATGAATATGTTTTTGATTTTTAAGCGCAACACAATAGCCCAAAATTAAGGGCACAATAACAATTAGAAATCCTGAATACATCTTAACGTCATCCCTACAATAATTAAGCGACGACACTCACCGCATTTAGCGTAGTCGTGAGAGTCTTAAACTGGGCACTGTCATGAATCAACAAACACACTCGCTCACCTTGCTGCTGGCGCGTTTGCGCTTGCGTGGCAAAATCAGTACTTAATAACGGATAACGCTCAGCATCACGACGACATAATTCAACAAACTCAGCGATACTTTGCTCACTATCTTCAACGTATAAGATCACATCCGCTTGTTGCATTAAACGTAACGATCTTAAGCGTAATAAGTCGATTTCAGCGGGCAGCTCAATTAAATAAATATCACCGCCGAGATCGGTATTAGTGGTACTTAATTGCAGGTCAAACTGTTGTTGTAATTGTGCAGTATCGGTAGCGAGAGTCACGGCTTTAGAACTGAAGAAACGTTCCCAAAAACGACGTCTTTCTGTCACGCTACTAAATTGCTGTTTCACCCGTTCACGTTGTTCTCCGGAAAATGCAGCCAACATCCCTAGCGTTTCGGGTAACAAGGCTTCGAGCTTTTCACGTAAATAACGAATTAATACCGGTGCAGTGCCGCCACTGGAAATCGCGATTTGCAAAGGAGAACGGTCGATAATAGAAGGGGTAATGAATTCACACAATTCTGGCTGGTCTGCAACATTGACTAATAAGTGTCGTGCGCAGCAGTCTTGCCATACTTGCTTATTCAGCGCGGTATTGTCGGTTGTTACCCATACCATCACATAATTACCTAAACAATCGTCCAAGTAATCACAGTGGTAACCATCGATGATTGCGGTAATTTTGGCATCATCACGATAGCGTTGCAGGGTATCATTTAAACGCGGTGATAAAACCGTCACCTTAGCGCGGGCACTCAATAACAAGTCAACTTTTCGACTCGCCACTTCACCGCCACCGACTACCAGTACGTTTTTATCATTCACATCCATAAAAATTGGCAAATACTGCATGTTACATCCATTTAAAAGTGCATAAACAGTGCTTAGTATACGGCGCAAGCTGCTGATAGTCATCAATATCACGACTATAGAAAATAATTATTTTAGTGGCACAAAAAATGCTTACATTACAGTCTGAGCGAAATAACAGAAATAATGTCACGCGTCAGACAATTTTTTGACAGCGCGGATCAGTAGAGGGTTTATCATGCACGAACTTAAACATTATATTCAAAATAACAAACAGATAAACATTGCCACCATTTGGTTACTGCTGGCGGCGGCATTAGTATTGCTACTGCCAACGACCGCATTGTCGGTATCAGGTTTAGAGCAATGGGTTACACAATACCGTGGTTACATCTCTATCGTTGTGATCTCAACGATTGCTTATTTTATTGCCTTATTCTTGGTTCAAGCAGGACACTCGGTACTGGAAAAGCAAACGGATACCGAGACCATGAAAAAGATCCACAAAATGGTCAAGGTAATGAATACCTCTGAACAAGCGGTGATCCGTGAATTTATTATTCAAAAGAAAGATATTATTTCACTGCCGTTAGAAATGGCGGCCGTGGCTAATTTAGTTGATAACTGTATTTTGGTGCCAGCATTAAACAGCCAAGAGATCATCGGCACTGGCAGTAAGATCAAACTGTGTATCAATATTAAAGCACGT
>NZ_JASJHF010000038.1:0-6286 GCF_033791185.1 Moritella sp.
ATGCCAGTGAGAATTGTTATAACAATTCTCACTGGCATCCATAAGATATGTATAAAGTCAGCGGGAAACGCTATTATTTTACGACTTTAATATTATGTTTTTCTAATAGATGTACATATTCTAACGAAGCATCTTCGTCAGTAATGACCATATCAACCTGCTCGAATTGATACAGCGGGGTATTGTGAACTTGACCGAATTTAGAAGAGTCAGTGATGACAATATTTTGTGCACCTTTCTCTAAAATAGCCACACCGACATCCGCACGCATCATATTACGACTGGTAAAGCCAGTATTAGGATGTAAACCATCAATACCTAAGAATGCTTTGGTAAAATGAGTATGCTTAATGCAAAGACGCGTCAAGGTACCAACCATACTTTCACTTTCATGTTGATACAAACCACCTAACACGATGATTTTAACGTCCGTTTCTTTCATTAAGTGAGCAATATAGCTACTCGGTGTAATGATAGTCACATCACTGCGTTTAGCTAATTCTTTTGCCAGTAATGCATTTGCACTACCGCCTTCGATCATGACCGTTTCACCATGCTCAACAAGGCTTGCCGCACACATCGCCATTTTACGCTTATGTTCATAATTCACGGTAATACGATGAGACACGTTATCGGTATTATGTGGAGTAGCACCACCATGAACACGACGAATGAAGCCTTCTTTTTCTAACTTGTTCAGATCATGACGGATCGTGACCTCTGAAACTCCCAGCTTAGTTGACATTTCGCCAACAGAAGCACGTCCCTTTTCATTTACAAGATTAATAATATCAGTATGTCGTTGCTGCATGATTTCTCATATCCCACACAATTTAAGTTACCTATAAAATAGATAGTACCACTTTCACCTGAAAGTCATAAGTACTAATTACAGCTACAAATTGAAAAACTCAGCTAGATAGCATAACTGAGAGCTTCATCGATAATAATAAGTCTAGCCTACTGTACCGACCATGTTTTTTCATGCCACGTTTGAATGATGTAAGAAATTTCATACCAATCGTGCGCACAAGTGACTTTATCCCTAAACACTTTATTATGCGGTTGCTTTATCATAATGCAGTGTTCAATACCGGCATTTTTCGCATCCACTAAGTTGTCATATTTATCATCAACAAACGCATGTATATCATGAGTTTGCTTAATTCTATTCAAATACGTCGCTTTTGAATCACCATATTCAACAAAGAAAATGTCTTGAAAAATATTGCCAAAGCAATGATACATGTTTGCACGACGCAGTGCTTCGACTTGTGGGTCACGACTACACGCAGTAATACAGAAGATGTCATAACCTTCTTGCGTTAACTTTGTCAGGATCCGAGATGCACCAGGTAATGCGTCCAACGCACCAAATTGCCAGCTAGATGCAAACTCTTTTAATATTTTAACATCTTGGCCTTCTTTGATACCCAACCATTCACACAGATCCCATGCCAATGGCTTGCCAGTCACTTTTTTATCATATTGATGATTCACAAACTCACGTAATCGAGAACCAAAATCTAATACCGTATCATCAATATCAATGACTATCGCTTTCATAGACGTATTTCCATTTTTGTGATCATTGCTGCTATTAATCGTTATCTAAAATAAGATAATGCGAATCGGGGAACAATATTACATAGATAACTGATTATGTATATTAATCTTCTGTGAAATTAAGTCGCTAATCCTCACTGAAAAGTCATAAAATCAAGTCTATTATCGTCCTTAAAATCGTTGCAATTACATTCACACAGGTATTAAAAAGACACCCTCAGGTGCCTTACTATTAACGCATGTCTAACTACAGGTTAGATCACCCGAGAAAACTGTTGCTGACGTGCTCGTTGACGTAAATACACATCGAAACACATGCAAATATTACGGATCAATAACTTACCTTTAGGCGCTACTTGCAGCATATTACCTTTAATAATAACCAGTTCGTCATTAATGAACGTTTGTAATAAAGTCATGTCTTCAGCAAAGTAACTGGTAAAATCAAGATCGAATGTATTCGCAATTTTGTCCATATCCAGTTCAAAATTACACATTAATTGCTTGATCACTGCACGACGAATTGAATCGTCATCATTCAAACCCACACCACGCCATTGGGCGTGACCAAGTTCTTCAACTTGTTGGTAATAGGTTTTCAATTCTTTTTGGTTTTGCGAATAGGCATTACCAATCTGGCTAATTGAAGAAACACCTAGCCCTAATAAATCGCTTTCACCTTGGGTAGTATAACCCTGGAAATTACGATGCAATATGCCTTCACGCTGCGCAATGGCTAATTCATCCTCCGGTTTAGCAAAGTGGTCCATACCAATAAACTGGTAACCGTTGGCAGTTAAAAATGAAATAGCGTCTTCCAAAATCGCTAAGCGATCTGAAGCTGACGGCATATCTTCTTCTTTCATTTTACGCTGACCAGCAAACAAACTCGGGATGTGCGCATAGTTAAATACGGTTAAGCGAGCAGGGTCTAAATCAAGAACACGTTCTAAGGTCTTATGGAAAGTGGCTTTAGTTTGATGTGGCAAACCATAAATCAAATCAATATTAGTCGATTTAAAACCAAGTTCATGGGCACGTTTAATAATGGCAAAAATGAAATCTTCATCTTGCTCACGATTAACTGCGACTTGCACTTTTTTATCAAAGTCTTGAACACCAAGGCTTAAACGGTTAAAGCCAACCTTAGATAATAGGTCAATGGTACTCAGTTCTATTTCACGCGGGTCAACTTCAATCGAAATTTCAGCATCGTCATCAAAATTAAAACTGTCTTTTAACACGTCGATCAAACGTTGAATTTGTGGTTGTGTTAAGAAAGTGGGTGTACCACCACCCCAATGTAATTGCGATACATTACGATCTTTGAAAAACGGCGCTTGTAGCTTAATTTCAGCTTCAAGTACATCTAGGTACTTATCAGCTTTATGCAGATGGCGAGTAATTACCTTGTTACAACCGCAGTAATAACAAAGCTTATGGCAGAAAGGAATATGCACATACAATGACAACGGCTTATCTGGCGTCTCGTCGCAAGCAAAGCGAAAGTCTTGATAACCAAAAGATTCATCAAACTCTAACGCGGTTGGATAAGATGTATATCTTGGACCACTGTAATTATATTTTTCGATCATAGCCTGATCCCAGACTAATTTTTGATTTAGCATATTCATCCCCTAAGACAACTTGCGACAGTATGCCGAAAATAAACATCATGCCGCTTGTCTTATATCATAATATTAACGATTAAACCGGTATTAATTAACATTTGAACGTGATTAAGCGTACAACATCTTGGTGCACACGCTCAGCATATTCACCTTCAAAACGAAAACGATCTAAGTCAAACTGCATACGCGCTTTTTTTGATAACTTGCTACGTTCATCCATAATTGGCATGTGTTTTATTTGCTCATAAAACGCATGTAAATCAGGATATAGCTTAACCCAATCAACAGGTTCTGCCGCCGGAATAGCTGCCAGTAACTTGCTAATTCGAATGGTACCTTCAGACAGGTCACACTCTTCACGACCCATTGCTTTAGCAATAATCTGTACACTTTCAGTGATACGGACTTTACGTGCAGCAATGGCTTCGTTTTGTTGATTTAGCTGCTGCACTTGTTGCGCTTTTACACGATACAATAGACGTCCTGCATACACTGATAATGCCAGAATGATCAGGCATCCAATGCCAATTAAAATCACCCAACTCGCTTGCATTATTAGTCCTCGTCGTTATTCTTTAACTTTTTCTCTGTCGCTAAGAAACGTTCATATAACTCATCTTCAGATAATTTCTCATGATTAGTTTGCAGTGATTGAGCATCAAGTGACGCCATCATCTCTTCATCCCATTCATCTTCATCATAATCTTCTTCAAAATCTTCGTCATCAGCATAACCAAGTTCTTCAAGTAAGAATGCGTGACGCTCTACACGTTCATCAACGTACGTTTGGTCATCATTGTCTAATACTTCGTTGTTATCTAAACGTAGTAATAACCCATTTAGACGAGCATCACCTTCTAACTTGTCTAGCTCTTGCTCGAACGTTAATGCCGGTGCAACAACTTTCACTTCCGCTTTTGGCTGTTTTACTTTAACAATCGCAGGTTGTGCAACAGGTGTCGGTTTCGTTAATAACTGAATCGGCGCTTTACTGCCTACGCGAGGGTCACCTGATTTACGCTGACCACCGCTACTTTTTTTACCTTTTTCAGCTTCAGTTGTTTTATTACCTGATACTAAACCTTTACGTTTTTTTAAACGTTTTTGCTTACGGGCTTCTACTGCTTGAGTATTTGTTTCACGTTTAGCGCGATCTGATTTAGCGATAGCTAACGGGCCGCCTGAGCGTTCTTTTCTTTTACGAGTCATAGTATTCTCTGTTTTAAATCTGTCTAATAATAATGTCTGGCATGATCGTGTTGATGACATTAGCTATTAGCGGGTATCGTATTTCGCCTTATTTAAAGATAGTCAATTTACTACGCTTTATTAAGGGCATAATGCGGCAATTCTTTAAGTGAGCGCAGACTATCAAAAAAGCGAGGAAGAAAAAAGATAATTCCGATCTGATGAAAATAAAAAACTCAGCCGAGGCTGAGTTTTTTACGATATTAAAATGAACTTACTAAACAAAAATGATTAGTGAAGACCACCAAGATATTTAGAAATAATTTCCATATCTGCAGGTTTCATTTTATATGCGATATCGTGCATCATACCATTTTGGTCATTTGTGCGTACTTGACTACTAAATTTCTCAAGTTGCGATTTGATATAATCAGCATGTTGACCTGAGATCTTCGGGAATTTAGCCGTTTCGCTACCATTACCACGTGGGCCATGGCATGCTGAACAAGCAGTGATACCACGTTCGATGTCACCACCACGGTATAATAGCTGACCAGCAGCAACAACGTCTTCTGGCGTTTCTTCCGGTTTCATTGTTTGTTCTGAATAAAATGCAGCAAGGTCCTGCATATTTTCTTCAGTTAACATTGCCGCCATACCCATCATGACAGGATCGTTACGACCCTTTTCACCACCGGTTTGCATCGCCAGTTGAAAATCTTTCAACTGCTTAACAATGTACGAAGCATTCTGCCCCGCTAATTTAGGATAGATACTTGCTGGACTATTACCATCAGTACCATGACACGCAGTACATGTGCCGGAAATAGCTTCACCCGCCGCTGCATTCCCTGCAGCTTGAGCCGTACCCATTAATCCGATTAACATTGCAAAAGATAAGACAAGACTTTTCATAGCATTCCACTTGTTATTTTCAGCTTCCGATCCCATGTCACGGCGTGACATGTTACACTTATTATTATTCTATTTGACTATTTTACACATTTTCAAAAAAAAGTAATCATTTAACACAATTTCAATGAGAGATATTAAATTGGATAACAAAAAAATACACTTCGAAAACGCTGCGTTTAGGATTAGTGCGCCAGACATTAGTCACCTAACAGACGATTCGGGCATTGAAATTGCTTTCGCTGGGCGATCTAATGCTGGTAAATCAAGTGCATTGAACACTTTAACGCGCCAAAAAAGCTTAGCGAGAACCAGTAAAACTCCTGGTCGCACACAACTTATCAACGTATTTGAAATCGAAGAAGGCAAACGTCTAATCGATTTACCTGGTTATGGTTTTGCTAAAGTACCGTTTGAAGTAAAAAAGAAATGGCAGAAGGCCTTAGGTGAATACCTGCAAAAACGCGATTCGTTAAAAGGCATCGTGGTATTAATGGACATTCGTCACCCGCTAAAAGATTTAGATAAGCAATTAATTCTTTGGGCCATTGATTCTGACATTCCGGTAATGGCGCTATTAACGAAAGCCGATAAATTGAAACAAGGCGTGCGTAGTAAAACCGTTAAAGAAGTAAAAGCAGCAGTTGAAGAATTTGGTGGTGACGTAACAGTTGCA
Source organism: Moritella sp. (assembly GCF_033791185.1). Classification (GTDB taxonomy): domain Bacteria; phylum Pseudomonadota; class Gammaproteobacteria; order Enterobacterales; family Moritellaceae; genus Moritella. The sequence continues at coordinate 5,974 of NZ_JASJHF010000038.1, forward strand.
CCATTCTCATCATTGAAACATACCGGTATCGATGTACTAAAAAACAAACTATGTGAATGGTATGCTTTGGAACCTGCAACGGGTATTGCAAGTGACGACGATGAACCGTTTGATGATAGTAATTTTGAATACATCGACGAAGACTAATTCAAACACTGAATTTTAGGCAAAAAAAACGCCTCGTCAAAAAGTGACGTGGCGATGAATAATAAATTCAATTTGAAACAAAAGGTTTGAAATATAATTTCGAACCTCCATACCCTACCCCGCCAATATACTGCAAACTTATTTCACACGAAAGTAAAATACGTTA
>NZ_JASJHF010000039.1:0-4519 GCF_033791185.1 Moritella sp.
CCTTCGACTTCTCCCTCTTCATTCACTACCGCAAGCGGATGATCACTCTCTAAGGTTTCTGGAATAACCGCTTCTAATAACGCATCATTTTTTACCGCTGGTACATCTTCGATTAATTCTGCTGGAATAGACTTGTTGTAGTCGCTCTCTTCAACATTCTCTAACGTTTCTTGCGTGATCACACCTTGATAACCTTGTTCATTAATCACGTAACCATAATCATGTTTTGATTTACGCATTTGTGCAACAGCTTCACCAATATTTTCAGCTGATATACGACAAATTTGTGGCTGCATAACAGTTTCAACGGTAAGTGCTCTGGCTCTATTAACGTCTTTAACAAAGGCTTCCACGTAATCATCTGCTGGGTTTAATAAAATATCAACTGGCTCACCTTGCTGCACTAAAACACCATCACGTAAGATGGCGATTCTGTCACCAAGGCGTAATGCTTCGTCAAGATCATGAGTAATAAACACAATGGTTTTATGCAATTTATCTTGCAATTCGATCAATTGATCTTGCATCTCACTTCGAATCAAAGGATCAAGTGCAGAGAATGCTTCATCCATTAACAAGATATCTGCATCGGTACACAGTGCACGCGCTAAACCAACACGTTGCTGCTGACCTCCGGATAGCTGTCCAGGGTATTGATTTGCATAACCATCAAGACCCACGGTTTCCAACCACTCTGTTCCGCGTTTTTCCCGTTCATTTTTATTGATTCCCTGCACTTGCAGTCCATAAACAATATTCTGTAACACGGTACGGTGCGGCATTAAACCAAAACGCTGAAATACCATTGACATTTTATTGCGGCGAAACTCTTGCAATTCTTTATCATTGAGTTTCATCACATCGCTACCAGCCACTTCAATTTCACCTGCAGTAGGTTCAATTAAACGATTAAAATGACGAATCAGTGTTGATTTCCCTGAGCCAGAGAGGCCCATAATCACGAAGATTTCACCCGGGTAGATATCTAAGTTAATATCTGACAAACCAACTGTATGGCCGGTTTCAGCTAAAATAGTATCTTTTGATTTACCCGCTTTGACTTGCTCAAGTACCTTTTTATCATTCGGACCAAAGACTTTGTATAAATTCTTGATACGCATTAAAGGAACTTTATTTTCATTATTACTCATTTTAATTGCCTCCAAAATTTTGCAGGGTGCGTTTAGCATAACTTTGGGAGATGCGATCAAATATAATAGCCAGTGCAACAATTGCCAGACCATTCAACAAACCAAGTGTAAAGTATTGATTCGTGATTGATTGTAAAACGGGTTGTCCTAATCCTTTAACGCCAATCATTGAGGCTATAACCACCATTGCCAATGCCATCATGATGGTTTGGTTAATACCGGCCATTATATTGGGCATCGCCAAAGGCAGCTGCACACCAAATAACTTTTGTGTAGAGCTAGCACCATAGGCGGTGGCTGCTTCTAATACCTCTTTGTCAACAAGACGAATTCCTAAATTGGTTAAGCGAATCAATGGTGGAATAGCATAAATAACCACAGCAATCACACCGGGTATTTTACCAATACCTAGCAACATAACGACAGGTATTAGGTACACAAAGGCTGGCGTGGTTTGCATAATATCGAGAACTGGGGTAACAATAGATTGGGCTCGGTTAGAGCGTGCCATGGAAATCCCAATTGGGATACCAAGTGCAATGGCCATCATAGTGGAAACTAAAATAATACTCATGGTACGCATGGTATTTTCCCACATACCGAAAAAACCAATTAAGAAAAAAGCGACGATCACACCTAGGGTAAGCTTCCAAGAACGGCTTGCCAGATAGGCAAAACCTGCGAGTACCGCAATAACAAGCCACCAAGGACTATTCAGTAATAATTTTTCAAACCAGATAAGGAAGCTGAGTAAGGGGTCAAAAAAGCCCTCTATGCTATCACCGTATTCACGCGAGAAACTGCGATAAGCGCCGTCCAGTGTTTTTCTAATATCTAATAATTGATGACGATCAAGCTGCGGTATTTCCGACAACCATGATTTGTCTGACATTTTATTTATTTCCTAATGTTAAAAAGCCCAGAGATTCTGGGCTTTAAATGATTAATTATAATTCTGACAATGCTTTCTTTATTTTCTTAGCTGTCGCTTGATCAACCCATTCCGACCAAGTATCTTCATAGTTTGTTAAAAAATGTTCGACCGTATATTCACCATCGGCTTGTTGATCTTCCATCCAAGCCAATAAAACATTCATTTGTTCATTACCAAACGAACGAGCAGCAAGATAACTCATTGCTTCAGGGGATCTTTTAGCAAAACTTTCAGTTACAACCGAATCAACCGCTGATGGCGGATACATGGTCGCTTTTGGTGTTAAACAATCAATTTGGGTAACACACTCTTTGAAGTGTTGTTCATCAATACCTGAACCAAAATCAACCTTGACCATTTTGTATTTGCCTAATACTGAGGTGGGTGCCCAGTAATAACCAAACCACGCTTCTTCACGCTCATACGCTTTGGCGATTGAACCAGCAAGACCTGCGCCAGAGCCTGGATCTAACAACTCAAAACCTGAAGCTTCGAGATCCATCGCATTAAATAACTGACTAGTCGAAATTTGACAATTCCAACCAGCTGGACAGCCCATAAATGCAGATTTAGTTGGATCTTCAGGATGCTTGAATAATTTAGCATTAGCCTTAACGCCGGCAATAGTTGCTAGTGTAGGGTCTTTCTCTACCATATAGGCAGGTACCCAGAAGCCTTCTTCTCCACCATCAGAGAGTGTTTTACCTGCGTAACGAATACGCCCCTCTTCTACCCCTTTATCTAAGGCTTCTTTCATCGAGTTACTCCAAAACTCAGGAGCGATATCGGGCTGTCCCTTCTCAATCATAGAAGCACCGGTAGGCATAGTATCACCGGGAACAAGTTCAGCATCACAGTCAAAACCATGCTCTAGAATAAAACGATCGATATTGGCAATCAGGGTAGCAGAATTCCAATTCATATCTGCAATGGTGACTTTTCCACATTCACTCGCTGATGCATTTAGCGAAGCCGAAAGCAGTAATAGTGAAGTGACAATTTTTTTGCGCATTTTAATATCCTTATTAAAGTGGGTTCATTCTGTTTAATTCTATGTTAATTACACACTCAAGAATTAAGCAGAGAGAAATAAATGATAACATATTTGTATTTTAAAGTTTCTTAATTGATTTTTGGGGTTTTGTACCTCGTATGTAATTGCTGAATTAAAATTGATTAGCGCCAAGTTTAGTTACTTATTGTAGTTTAACTATGCAAAATCAACCTGTTTATCATTTTCCAGCTCACCTACGCAGCACCGTCAGTCAAAAAAACAAAGCTGCTAGCATTCAATAACGCTTCAAGTTTAGGTAGGTTAGGTAGTTTAAGTAGTTTAGAGATCATCTATTGTAAAATAGAAAATGCCCAGTCGAATCCTGGGCAGATGAGTTTTATAAATCAGCCAACGCTTGTTTGATTTTGATTTGGACATCAGGAGTAACCCACTCTGACCAGATACTTTCATAGTTGTTTAAGAAATACTCGGAAGCATATTCTCCATCCGCTTGTTGATCTTCCATCCATGATAATAATATATTCATCTGTGCATTGGTGAACGAGCGAGCAGTGATATACTCTAAGCCCTTAACTGATTTTGTGGCGAAGTCTTCGGTTACGATACTGTGAACGTCTGCAGTAGGGTATTTAACCACTTTAGGATCGAAACAATCCGGATTAGCAATACACTCAAAAAAGTATTCATCATCAGCTTCAGCTTCTAAATCCACCTGAACCATTTTGTATTTACCTAGCACGGGTGTTGGTGCCCAATAGTAGCCAAACCAAGCTTGATTACGCTCATAAGCTTTAGCAATTGAAGCCGCAAGACCTGCGCCTGAGCCTGGATCAATCAATTCAAAACCCGATTTATCTAACTCCATTGCTGTAAATAGATGTTCTGCCGATAATTGACAATTCCAGCCAGACGGACAGCCCATTATCGCCGATTTATCTGGGTCTTCGGGGTGTTTAAATAAGCTAGCATTGGCTTTAATTCCAGAAATAGTCGCTAACGAAGGATCTTTTTTAACCATATATTCCGGTACCCAAAAGCCTTGTTGTCCACCATCAGATAATGCGACGCCCGCAAAGCGGATACGCCCATCTGCAACACCTTTATCAAGTGATTCTTGAAAACTATTACTCCAAAATTCAGGGGCTATATCTGGCTGCCCTTTTTCAATCATTGAGGTGCCTGTTGGCATAGTATCGCCAGATACGAGATCGACTTCACAATCAAAGCCATTCTCAAGAATAAAGGCATCTACATGAGCGATTAAGCTAGCAGAATTCCAGTTCATATCTGCAATAGTCACCACACCACATTCATTTGCATTAACACTAAACGAAGATGCAGTGAGTAATACGGTCGTTGCGAGAGTTTTGTACATATAAATATCCTTATCTATTTATCTTTTGTCGGATGATGATTATC
>NZ_JASJHF010000040.1:0-2818 GCF_033791185.1 Moritella sp.
AAGTTTGTCAAATACCCATAGCCGGGTACCTAAATGAAAACCTTCTTTCAAATCGTGCGTCACCATAAAAAGGGTTAGCTTGTGTTCACGCCATAGGTTCAGAACCAGTTCATGCATGTCAGCTCGAATACCTGGATCCAAGGCACCAAAAGGCTCATCGAGCAGCAAGATTCTTGGTCGCCCCAATAATGCTTGAGCAATCGCCAACCGTTGTTTCATGCCGCCCGATAATTCATGGGGGTATTTATTTAAGGCCTGGCTTAAACCCACCTGATCGAGCATCGCTTTGGCATCTTCCTTCGCCTTTTTATGCTCAGAGCCTAATAAATACCCGGTAAACCCCTTCCGCTGAAAACCACGTGCCGCGATCACATTTTCTAACACCGTCATGTGTGGAAAAACCGAATATTGTTGGAACACAATACCGCGATCAGGGCCCGGCTCTTTAGGGATCGGTTGACCATCCAATAAAATTTCACCCTGGCTTGGCTGAACAGTACCCAGCAACATATTCAAAAACGTACTTTTACCGCAGCCTGAAGTCCCCACTAACGTCACAAATTCGCCTTCTTGAACGGACACATTCAAGCGCTCTATAACGATATTGTCGCCATATTGCTTCCAGACATTATTCACCTGAATCATGGGAGGGGTATTTTTATCAACAACATTTGTCATGCGCTATCTCCTTATGAGTGCCATGGGAAAAGCCTGCGGTTCGCCGTGCGCAGTGCCATATCCACCAAGAAAGCAAGCAAGGTAATCCATGCGACATAAGGCAAGATGACATCCATCGCCATATACCGGCGTACAAGAAAAATTCGATAACCCAAACCATCGGTTGCAGCTACGGCCTCCGCAGCGATTAAAAATAACCAACCTGCACCCAACGACAGTCGCACCGCATCAAACAATTTCGGGAGTATTTGAGGCAACACAACCCTCATTAAAATTTGTGATGTGTTCGCCCCTAAGGTTTGCGCTTTGACTAATTGTTCAGCGGGTATTTCTTGCGTACGACGTTGAATATCGCGGGCGATAAACGGTGTAATACCAATAGCAATCAACACCACTTTCGAGAGTTCACCTAAGCCAAACACAATGAATAACACAGGCAACAATGCAAGTGGAGGAATCAACGAAATCACCGTCAGCAAGGGCGACAGTCCCGCACTAAACAGTGGTAAAGCACCTGTGGCGACACCGACAGCAAGGCCAATAGTTGCCGCAATAAGCACGCCTAACCCAAGGCGTGTTAAGCTGCTGCTGGTATCTTTCCAAAACAGATAGTCGCCACTCCGCTTGTTAGGCTTTAATGCCATACGTTCTATCCCATCACCCATTTGACTAAAACTTGGCAGTAGTTTGTCATTGGGATTAATCTCTAAACGTGCATTAGAACTTACGAGATAGAAGATGATTAACAGAGCAAACGGCAGCAATCCTAAAAATATTTTCTGAACATTACTCGGCGTTTGATTAATAAGTTTTTTCATACTTAAAAAGCTCTGATTAACGTGAATAAAAGATCGATGAAGACAGTTTTTTCGAGAAGTGGCGGCGACACGCAGAACACCAAAAACACATTAATGTACGCTAATATCCAAACGTGCCGTCATCGACTCAAAGATAAAACCGGGGTTACAGTTTTCCGTCTTCAGCCATTTGCATATAGCTTGGTTCAAAACGTAATTTAACATTACCTTTGTCACCAAAAGTGCCCGCTGGCATTTCGATACCGATGTAGCCTGCATCTGGAGCGCCATCACCTAACAAGCCGTGCTTGAATGAAAACTTAGCAACATTTTCCATCGTAGTGACAAGCTTTTTGCTATTGGTTAGTGCCAGTGCGGCCTGGGGGGTATAGAACATTTCTGTACTTGCCAACTGTGCGTCATAACCCGCAAGATCAGTACCTGACTCCGTTGCCATAAATGTTTTGGCATCGATTGCCTTTGCATCAGAACCAGCCATGCTGCCCATGATTTCATACCAGGCACCTACTAATGCTTTACCTAAGTCAGGATTTTTCTTGAGTGTTTCAGTATTGATGACAAGCAAGTCAATAATTTCGCCAGGGATCTGTGAAGAATCAAAAACTTTATGGCTATTAGGCATCGAGATAATTTCGTTCAGCAGCGGGTTCCACGTCGAAACAGCCGTCACATCTTTAGTACCGTAAACTGCGACCATATCGGCATCAGATGTGTTAACAACGGTTAAATCTTTTTCACTTAAGCCGACGGTCTCTAAACCACGAGCCAATAGATAGTGCGACACGCTGAGTTCAACTAAATTGATGCTTTGTCCTTTCAAGTCTTTTAACGAATCTTTACCCTTTAAAACAACACCATCATTACCATTTGAGAAATCACCAACAACGAGTGCAGTGCTGTCCACACCACCAGCGGCAGGAATAGTTAGTGCGTCCATGTTAGTCATAGTGCAGGCATCAAACTCACCCGCCGAATATTGGTTAATGGATTCGATATAGTCATTGATTTGTACCACCTCAATGTCAATATCGTATTTCTCTCCCCATTTTTTGACAATGCCTTGCTCGGCACCGTAAGCCCATGGCATCCAACCAACGTAGATAGACCAACAGATTTTAAACTTATCGGAGGCGTGAGTGATCGATGAAAATGAAAGCAAAAAAGCCAGAATTGAAATTGTGAAATATTTCATAGAGAAACCTCTAAATTACATTGATTACACGAGCACCCTTGGCATAACCAAGCATTTCTCCCGGGCTTTTATCCCGCCGTGTAACCCATGCCTTTCTTTGAGATTTCATGAAAGGGGAGGTCGAATGCTC
>NZ_JASJHF010000041.1:0-10791 GCF_033791185.1 Moritella sp.
TCCGCTCGACTTGCATGTGTTAAGCCTACCGCCAGCGTTCAATCTGAGCCATGATCAAACTCTTCAATTAAAAGTTTTTTTGACTAACCAAATTTACAAAGTAAATCCGATTAAGTCGGCTCAATGAATTCTGTACTTCAATAATAAAACCGAAGTCTTATTATTTATAAAACCAAATCTTTCGATTTAATTTAATGTTCACAATTACATTGATATAATTTTTGGTCATTATATCTCTGCAAGTGCTCACACAGATTGCTTGAATAAATTGTTAAAGAGCATTGACCTTGACGGCTTGCGTCGTAGTCAGGCTGCGTATTCTACGCAAACCGATTTTGAAGTCAAGCACATATTCATGCCTTATTCAGGAAGTTTAAAAAATAACCGAAGTTATTTTTTAAACACCTTACTGAACGACGTTTGCCGTGTCAGTGAGGCGCTATTATAGGGAAAACGAGTTGATAGGCAAGCATTTCATTATAAAGAGTTGAAAACACAATTAACTGGACAACTTATCTACATCTGCAGGTTAAATTTAATGCTGCCCATATATTAATGGCTAAATAACTATAATGTTTTCGCAAACAAACTGACTTTATCCCAATCGGTAAACTCAATATCTTTGCTTTTATCTGTACTACCGCCCGTGATCTTCATAATTAACTGGATAATCAGCGTTTGCCACCAATTATATTTTGAATACAGTAATGCGCCAGCAAATACCGCTTGTTGCTTTGGTACCCAATTCGACTTTTCTAAAAATGCCTGCATATACGCATTTGTTTCAGGGGTATTCTTTTCCGCTTTTCTTGCTGTTAAATTAACACAGAAGAAGCCATTCTCTTTTGCTTCAAGTTCTGCTTTATGCTTCGCTACAAATCGATACAGTTTTTTATTCAAGTGACCATAACGAACCGAAGCCCCAATAACGACTTTATCAAAAATAGCCATATCAATATGCTGGCATTCTTCAATAGTCATCACTTCACAGTGATATTTATTAGCAATAGACTTCTCGATAGCTTTAATTATCTTTAACGTTTGACCATCAACAGTCGAATACAATACGAGCATTTTTTTCATTATAGTTTCCACTTAACTACGCCAGAAAGCTGGGGTAAATAAAATTAATAAGGTAAAGACTTCTAAACGACCAAATAGCATGGCTACAACTAAAATCCATTTAGCACTATCATTGACATCACCAAAATGCACTGCAACTTGACCCATTCCCGGCCCTAAGTTATTCAAGGTGGCAACCACAGCCGAAAACGCCGACAGTTCATCCATTCCTGTCGCGACCAATGCCAACATACAAATAACAAAAACTAAAGCGTAAGCAGAGAAAAACCCCCAAACCGCATCAATAACACGATCGGGTAATACTTTTTTGCCTAACTTAATCTTATATACAGCACGCGGATGAACCAAGCGTTTCATTTCCCGCATGCCTTGTAAATAAAGTAATAGAATACGAACGACCTTCATACCACCACCAGTTGAACCGGCACAACCACCAATAAAACTTGAGAATACCAGCAGTACGGGTAAGAACAATGGCCAATCTTGGAAACTTGTCGTGGTAAAGCCAGCGGTAGTCGAAATAGACACAGCTTGGAATAATGCTTTATCCAATGCCATTTCAGGTGAGTCATAAACACCTTTGGCGAGTAGTATAAAGAAACAGATCGCAACAAGTGCCAATTGTACGAACAAGAAGGCCCGTAATTCAATATCACGAAAATAAGCGCCAGGTTTAAAACCTTTAATCGAGAATGCGGCAAAATGTAGCGAGAAATTAATCCCAGCAATAATTAAAAACACCACGGTGATCATATTAATTACCGGACTATCAAAATGTCCCATACTGCTATCATGGGTAGAAAAACCACCAATAGCAACGGTCGAAAAACTATGCGAAATAGCATCAAAGATGGTCATCCCCGCCAGCCAGAATGCCATCGCACAAATCACAGTAAGGCATAAATAAATATACCAAAGCGCTTTCGCAGTTTCGGCAATTCGTGGCGTCATCTTAGAATCTTTCACAGGCCCTGGTGTTTCAGCGCGATACAACTGCATGCCACCTATGCCTAAAACCGGTAATACAGCAACGGCAAGCACAATGATCCCCATGCCACCTAACCATTGTAGAAATTGACGATAAAACAATAACGCTTTAGGTAATTCATCAAGTCCAACAATAACAGTCGCGCCCGTTGTTGTGAGCCCCGAAAACGATTCAAAAAATGCACTGGCAACACTGAGATTCGGTTGTTCAGAAAGAATAAATGGTAATGCACCGATACTACCTAGTACCGTCCAAAATAAAACTACAATTAAAAAACCTTCTTTGGCTTTTAATTCTTTTTTATAATTACGATTTTGGTACCACAGGATACTGCCCAGAATGACACAAAAGGCAAAAGAATTAATGAAGACAAGACCACCACCATCCTTGTATATTGCCGCGATCAGTGCGGGGAATATCATCGTTACACTAAAAATGGTAACCAATATCCCAACAATTCTTAAAATTGCCCTGAATTGCATTATTATTTTTATCCCTAAATATTAATCGGCCACTTTGACATTAACTTGGCCATTGGTTTTATTTTTAACAGCGGTAATGAATGCTTGTGTGTGCCTTGCGTCAACATCAAGTTGCATCACGACTTGAGCACCATATTCGGCATGCTTTAATTTACCATTGTATACTGAAAATAAGCTATCTATCGCAGCTATTTGCGCATAATCACACGTTAAACTCAGTTCTGTATATATAAGGCATTCAATTGGTTCAATTACCTTCAATAGTTGCTGTACACCGCCAGCATATGCACGCACTAATCCGCCAGTGCCTAATTTGATGCCGCCGTAGTAACGCACTACCACCGCTGTCATTTCACCAACATTACTACCCAATAGACAATTTAGGATAGGTTTACCTGCCGTACCGGAAGGTTCTCCGTCATCACTAAAACCATATTGCTGGCCGTCACTCGGCCTACCAGCAACAAATGCCCAACAATGATGGCGGGCACTAGGGTGTTGCGCTTTCATCGCCCGCACAAATTGTTCAGCCATTTGGCGTCCTTTTGTCGGTGCAAGATAAGTAATAAAACGGCTTTTCTTTATTTCTTCGGTATATTCATAAGCCTGTTCTAAAACAAAATAAGGGCTAGTCGCTGTCATTTATATCCTGTGTATATTCTATTGTAGAGATGCTCACCGCTATTCTACTGTTATAGGCTTGTAGATAATAGCAGGTTCAGGATCACAAATTTTAAAAGTTAACTAATGGTCCATTTTATTTTATTAAGCAGCCATCAACAAACCGCTAATAATTAAAAACAGTTGTAAGCTGAACATTTTCAAGTGAATAACACCATGAAAGCATAAATTTAAGCATTAAACACTAATCGAATACTTAAACTAAGTACCTAAATCCAGTTTAAAAGGTAAATAAGTTATTTAGCGAATGTTAACCCTTTCAGCCCCACAACGTTCAGTGTACTACTTAGTGACTATTTTGTTGTGATTAAAGCATAAAAAAGTTAAACAGTCGTTTAAAATAAGTGTTGAAATATTGTTGGATTATAGACAGAATGAGATCAACCAGTACCCTACATAGCTGGTAAATAGCAAACGGAGCAGATGATCACCATCGCTTTAGCAAGGAGAAACGTAATGATTTACCAAGCCGAACAACTCTCGGTCACTCTATTAGAAGATGGCATCGCAGAATTAAAATATGACGCGAAGGGCCCTGTTAATAAATTTGATCAAGCAACATTACAAGCATTAACTGAAGCTGTAAAAGTATTACAGACTAATTCAGATATTAAAGGACTAATTCAAACATCAGGCAAAGGTGCGTTCATCGTTGGCGCTGATATCACTGAATTCCTCGATCTATTTAAACTACCTGACGCTGAACTACTCGGTTGGTTGGAACAAGCAAATGCAGTATTCAATGCGATTGAAGACCTGCCATATCCAACTATCTCGGCAGTTAACGGTCATGCACTAGGCGGTGGTTGTGAAGCAATTCTTGCGACGGATTTCCGTGTAGCAGACACAACAGCCCGTATCGGCTTACCTGAAACTAAATTAGGTATCATGCCTGGTTTTGGTGGCACAGTACGTTTACCACGTCTAATCGGTGCAGATAATGCAGTTGAATGGATCACAACAGGTAAAGATTATAAAGCACCTGCAGCCCTTAAATTTGGCACTGTAGATGCAGTTGTAGCACCAGAAAAATTACGTGATGCAGCACTCTCTATGATTAAAGATGCGATTGCAGGTAAATTAGACTGGCAATCTCGTCGTGCGCAAAAACAAGCGCCACTAGGTCTAAACAAAATTGAAGCGACAATGAGCTTCTCTACTGCACTTGGTATGGTATATGCGAAAGCAGGTAAACATTACCCAGCACCAACCGCAGCAGTAAAAGCTGTTGAAGCAGCAGCAAGAATGGATCGTACCGGTGCACTTGGTGTTGAAGCAGCAACCTTCATTAAACTTGCGAAAACAGATGCAGCACAAGCATTAGTTGGCTTATTCTTGAGTGACCAAGCATTAAAAGCGGGCGCGAAGAAAGCAGCAAAAGCAGGTAAAGCAACAAACAAGGCCGCAGTACTTGGCGCTGGTATCATGGGTGGCGGTATCGCTTACCAATCAGCAGTTAAAGGCACGCCAGTGATCATGAAAGATATCAACGATGCTGCATTAGATCTTGGTATGGCGACAGCGTCTGGTTTATTAACAACGCAACTTAAACGCGGTCGTATTGACGGCACTAAACTGGCGAAAGTTATTTCTTCAATCACCCCAACGCTAAGCTATAACTCAGTTGATGAAGCTGACATTATTGTTGAAGCGGTTGTTGAAAATCCAAAAATCAAAGCGGCAGTACTGGCTGAATTAGAAGATAACGTGAGTGCTGACACTGTCATTACTTCGAACACCTCGACTATCCCAATTAATGTACTTGCGAAGAGTCTAAAACGCCCAGAACAATTCTGTGGTATGCATTTCTTCAATCCAGTACACAAAATGCCATTAGTTGAAATCATCCGTGGTGAGAAATCATCAGATGAAACAATTGCGACGACTGTTGCATATGCAGCTAAAATGGGCAAAACACCTATCGTTGTAAACGACTGCCCAGGTTTCTTCGTAAACCGCGTATTGTTCCCTTACTTCTTCGGTTTCTCAAAACTAATCGCTGATGGCGCTGATTTTGTTGCTGTTGATAAAGTAATGGAAAAACAATTCGGTTGGCCAATGGGTCCTGCATATCTACTTGATGTTGTAGGTATTGATACAGGTCATCATGCTGCAGCTGTAATGGCAGATGGTTTCCCAGAACGTATGGCAAAAACAGACAAAGATTCTATTGATGTGATGTTTGACGCGACACGTTATGGTCAGAAAAATGGTGTTGGTTTCTATTCTTACGCGAAAGACCGTCGTGGTCGCGTACAGAAAACACCAGAAGCGAAAAGCTATGAACTACTTGCTGAAGTCGCTGGCGAAAAAACTGACTTTACTAAAGATGAGATCATTGCGCGTTGTATGATCCCTATGATTAACGAAGTTGTTCGTTGTCTTGAAGAAGGTATTGTTGCTACACCAGGTGATGCTGATATGGCACTTATCTATGGTATTGGCTTCCCTCCATTCCGTGGTGGTGTGTTCCGTTACCTAGATACTATGGGTCTAGATAAATACATTGAATTAGCGGATTCACTTGCTGATTTAGGACCACTTTACCAAGTAACTGATGGCTTGCGTCAACGCGCAGCTGACGGCAAAACTTTTTACTAAGACACGAACGAGGATAATAAAATGAGAGATGTAGTTGTAGTCGATTGTCTACGTACACCGATGGGTCGTTCTAAAGCCGGTGCATTCCGCCACGTTCGTGCTGAAGATCTATCTGCAAAATTAATGCGAGGCTTGCTTGACCGTAACCCTGAAGTTGATCCAAATGACATCGAAGATGTTTATTGGGGTTGTGTTCAGCAAACATTAGAGCAAGGTTTCAATATCGCCCGTAATGCTTCATTACTTGCTGGTATCCCAATCACAGCAGGCGCAACAACAGTTAACCGTCTATGTGGTTCATCAATGCAAGCTATCCATGATGCTACACGTGCGATCGCAATGGGCGACGGTGACGTAATGATCATTGGTGGCGTTGAGCACATGGGTCATGTGCCAATGAACCACGGTGTTGATTTCCACGTGGGTCTGGCTAAATCTACTGCGAAAGCAGCGGGTATGATGGGGCTAACGGCTGAGATGCTAGGTAAAATGCATGGCATTACTCGTGAACAACAGGATGCATTTGCGGTTCGTTCTCACAAGCTTGCCCAAGCAGCAACAGAATCAGGTCGTTTCAAACGTGAAATTCTACCAATTGAAGGTCACGATGCTGACGGCGTATTAAAATTGTATGATTTCGATGAAGTAATTCGTCCAGAAACATCAATGGAAAGCCTAGGTAACTTACGTCCAGTATTTGATCCTGTAAACGGTACCGTAACAGCGGGTACTTCATCTGCATTATCAGATGGTGCTTCTGCAATGTTACTTATGTCTGCAGACAAAGCCAAAGAACTGGGTCTTAAGCCTCGTGCCCGCGTTGTATCTATGGCTGTTGCTGGTTGTGATCCATCGATCATGGGGTATGGCCCTGTACCTGCAAGTAAGAAAGCACTTAAACGTGCAGGCTTAACAATTGATGATATCGATGTATTCGAATTAAACGAAGCATTCGCAGCGCAATCTTTACCTTGTGTTAAAGACCTAGGCTTAGAAGATGTTGTTGATACTAAGATTAACCTTAACGGTGGTGCTATCTCACTAGGTCACCCACTAGGTTGCTCTGGTTCACGTATCTCGACTACGTTAGTGAACGAACTTGAAGTGCAAGGCGGCAGATATGGTCTAGCGACTATGTGTATCGGTCTTGGTCAAGGTATCGCGACAGTATTTGAGCGTATCGAAGACTAATAACAACTGTACAAAAAATATGGTTCTTTAATCTATATCAAGCCAACTATCCCCATAGTTGGCTTTTTTATGTTCTTCTTAAAATGTTCTTCTTGAAATTTTACCCGCCAAGCTGTTCAATAGACATTACGCAATGTAAATAATGGATTGAGCATGAGTACAAAAAAGCAAATATTAGTGGTTGACGATGATGTTGAGATCAAAGAATTACTCAGTGAATATCTCGATCAAGCTGGTTTTTCCGTGTTAACCGCTGGTGAAGGCAAAGAGATGCAACGCGTATTAGCCACCAATACTCCAGATTTAATCGTCTTAGACGTGATGATGCCTGGTGATGATGGTTTTACTTTATGCCAAAAAATTCGCCGCACCTCACAAGTCCCTATTATTATGCTAACCGCAAACTCTGATGAAGCAGATCGCATTGTCGGATTAGAGATTGGTGCAGATGATTACATGGCAAAACCCTTTAGCCCGCGTGAGCTACTAGCAAGAATAAAAGCGCTATTACGTCGCTCAAGTTATACCAAGCCAACTCAAGGTCGCTATTTTGTTTTTGCCAATTGGAGACTTGATACATTAACACGTCAATTAATTAGTTTAATCGATAATAACGCGACGGAATTATCCGGCAGTGAATTTAATATGCTAAAACTGTTTGTATCAAACCCTAATCAAGTACTGAGTCGAGATGACTTGTCTGATGCAACACGAGGTCGAGAGGCGCTACCACTTGAACGTGGTATCGATATTCAACTTAGCCGTCTACGTCAAAAATTAGGTGATAACAGCAAAACACCGACCCTAATCAAAACTATCCGTGGACGTGGTTATGTTTTGATTACTGAAGTGTCTTATGACGATTAAAGAACATATTTACCGCCAACTACCTAGTTCACTGGTCTCGAGAATGCTATTACTGACGCTGTTATCCATTGCAACGGCGCAGTTTATTTCAACCAGCATTTGGTACAACTTCAGTAAAGACAAAGAGCTCGAAGGGTTAAAAAATACCGCCGAAGGTATGGCACAAAATATAGCTTCGACCGCCACATTTTTTAATTCACTACCATTACAATATCGCCATATCGTCTTAGAACAATTACGTGATTTTGGCGGCAGTCGCTATTTCGTGTCATTAAATGAAGTCGAAATAGCTATCGACCCCGTTGAAAATAGCGAAATGAAACGTGTGGTACTCAATGAGTTTCAACGAGTACTCGGTGATAAACTGGGTAATAATATCGTCATTAAAATGGAATTCTCGCACCCAAAAACCTTACATGTACTCAACAACGATACCCTATTATCAGAATTGCCGCGATCTTGGGCCCATTACTCACTGACTTTAGAACCGTTAAACCCACCGGTATTAGTCATCCAAATGATGCTAGCACCAGATGAATGGTTATATATCGCGGCATTATTACCAGCGCCTTATGTCTCACTTAATGACAACTTAGTGAGTAATGAACAACTATTTTTTATCTTTTTGATCACCGCCAATTTAATGTGGATGATTTACGTATTAGTACGCTGGCAAACCAAGCCCCTTAAAAATCTTGCCGCCGCCGCCGCGACGTTAAGCCAAGATTTAGATCAACCCTTACTCGCAGAGAAAGGGGCATCGGAATTAGTCATTGCCACCAAAGCATTTAATCGCATGCACTTGCGTATAAAACGTTACATCGACGATCGAGAACGCTTATTTCGTTCCATTTCTCACGATTTAAAAACTCCGATCACACGGTTACGCTTACGTGCAGAATTACTTAATGATGATGCTAAAACGGCCAAATTTAATAATGACCTCGATCAGTTAGAAATGATGGTAAAAGGCGCACTACAATGCGTAAAAGACACAGACATACATGAGAACAACGAACTCATTGATATTCAAGAGTTACTCTACGAAATTACCGAGCATCATAACTGCCATGAAGAGAAAGTCACCTTTGAGTTACCTAAAGTAACCATTCACTATCACGGTAAACCATTAGCCATTAAACGATGCCTGACCAATCTAGTTGAAAACGCGATCAAGTATGGTGACTTCTTGCACTTGATCGTTGAACAGCAACAAGAACACATTGTTATTTGCTTAATTGATTCCGGCCCTGGTATTCCAGAAGCGATGTTAGAAGATATATTCACGCCTTATACACGTATAGCCCAAGACACAGAAGGCTCAGGACTCGGACTTAGCATAGCCCGCAATATTGCCAGTGCACATGGCGGTACTCTCACCTTACACAATCGTGAAAATTCAGGATTAAAAGTGATATTAAGACTTCCCCACAAACCTTCATCACGAGCACTATCATGAAAATTAAGCGCAAGCACCTACTTATATCGCTTTATCTGTTATTTACAATGTCAGCAACAGCAAGCCAAGTAGAAGTATTACATTGGTGGACCTCTGGGGGCGAATTAGACGCGCTCAGTGAATTACAAGAAAAAGTAGAAGAGACTGGCAATACTTGGCTCGACGTTGCTATCGCAGGTGGTGGTGGTAACAGCGCACTAACCGTACTGCGTTCACGCGCCGTTTCAGGCAATCCACCGACAGCGGCATTAATTAAAGGGCCTAATATTCAAGAGTGGGCAAAATTAGGCTTTCTAACCTCACTAGATGACATAGCAAAACGTGAAAAGTGGGATGAAATACTACCTGAGTTCATTAAACCCATAATGCAATATCAAGGTCATTACGTGGCAGTGCCAGTTAATATTCACCGTATTAATTGGCTATGGCTTAATCAAGCTATATTTAACCAAGCCAAGATTACGATACCGACAGACCTCAACGAACTCATCGCCGCATTGCCACAACTAGAAGCAGCGGGATATCTACCGATTGCCCATACTTCAGAGCCATGGGCTGACGCGATCTTATTTGAATCCATTAGCTTATCGGTACTTGGCGCAGAGCAGTATAAACAAGCATTTGTCGATCTGAATCCACAAGTATTATCCTCACCAGCCATGATCAATGCTTTTGCTAAATTACGTGCTATGTCATTATATATTGATAAAAATGCCAAAAACCGCACTTGGGAACAATCCACTAAACTGCTGATTAATGACCAAGCAGCGATACAAATCATGGGCGATTGGGTCGCAGGTAAGTTACTCCAAGAGAAACAATCATTAAATACCAAGATCCGCTGTATTCAATTTCCAGGTAGTGAAGGAGCATTTAGTTATAATGTTGATAGTTTTGCTTTTTTTAAATTAAAAAGTGTATCTTCAGAAGTAAAACAAGCGCAGAAAACCCTCGCAAGTATTATCCTAACCCCTGAATTACAGCGTGATTTTAACGCTAGAAAAGGCTCATTACCGATTATTAATACAATGGATAAGAGCGATTTTAATGCGTGCACACTGCAAGCATATGCAGACTATCAACAAGCAAAACTGGACAATACATTGGTGCCAACCTTTGCACAGGCCATGGCAACGACAACTTATGTACAATCAGCTATAACGCGAGTTATTAGTAGCTTCATTTATGATAAAAGCATCAGTAATGAAACCGCTGTAGTGCAATTAACTAACGCGATAAAAGCAGCACAGTAGACATGATTATCTACCACATTTTATTTGGAGCGCAATACACATGCTAATATCATGGCAAAAACTGGCTTATTTAGCGGCTAACAGTAATTTTTTTATTGCCTTAAAAGCATTTATCGCCTCAATTACATTACTGATCCCTGGTTACTTTCTTGGCTTTTCTGAATTTTCGGTGACCGCAGTACTGGG
>NZ_JASJHF010000042.1:0-4941 GCF_033791185.1 Moritella sp.
CCATACCGGGTTCATTCCTTGCTGGCATTTTATTGCTGTCTATGTGGGGTTATACCATTAATACCGTAGTGTTATTTGCCTTGATTATGGCGGTGGGTATGCTGGTGGATGGCGCGATTGTGGTGACTGAATTTGCCGATCGTGAAATGAACGAAGGGCGCAGTAGTAAAGCTGCTTATGGGCTAGCCGCGAAGCGTATGGCTTGGCCTATTATAGCTTCAACAGCCACGACATTAGCAGCGTTTGCACCACTGTTGTTCTGGCCGGGTATGATGGGGGAATTTATGAAGTTCTTGCCGTTAACTCTAATTACCACATTGAGTGCTTCTTTGGTTATGGCGCTTATTTTTGTACCCACGCTAGGCGGCCTATTTGGACGTCGTCGTAAGTTATCGGTATTAGAGCAAAAGCAAACTGAAGTCGCTGAAAGTGGCGATGTAACCCTGATGCCGGGTATGACAGGTTGGTACATAAGAGTACTTAATGGCGCGATAAAAAAACCGTGGTGGTGTTTAGGCTGCGCTGTATTGTTCTCTATTTTAGTGATTAAAGCCTATGATGTTTATGGTCAGGGTTCTGAATTTTTCCCGAATGTAGAACCACCGGGTTTTAATATTGTGGTGCGCTCGCAAGGTGATTTGTCTATCTATGAACAAGACGCATTAATGCAACAAGTTGAAGCCAAATTACTGGGGATGAAAGAGATCGAAACCTTGTATGCGCGCACTGGTAAAGATAGTCAAAAAGGCGAACAAATTGGTTCGTTGCGGGTTAACTTAGTGGATTGGCAATTACGCCGTAAAGCCGATGAGATCATCGCCGATGTGTTAGTGAAAACCGCGCCCTTAGCAGGCATCGAAATTGAAGCCCGTAAGGATGAAAGTGGTCCACCGCAAGGTAAAGATTTACAGCTGGAGCTAAGTTCACGTTATCCGGAGTTATTAGAGCCGACATTAGCGAAAATTAAAGACTTTGTGGCGACGCAAGGCATCTTTACCAATGTCAGTGATAATGGCGCAAAACCGGGGATTGAATGGCAGATTAAAGTAGACCGTGGTGTTGCCGCCCGTTATGGTGCTGACGCTTTATTAGTTGGTAACAACGTTCAATTTGTGACAACGGGCTTACGCCTTGGTGGTTATCGTGCTGATGATGTGGATGACGAGATGGATATTCGCGTACGTTTCTCTGAACAATATCGCCATATCGACCGCTTAGAAGACCTACGTTTGAAAACGGCTGTCGGGCAAGTGCCATTAAGTGTGTTTTCAACCTTGACGCCAGAGCAGAAAAAAGACTCAGTACGTAAAGTGGATGGTCGCCAAGCGTTGAAAATAGAAGCCGACTTATTGCCGGGTTATAACTTAAATGAACAATTGCCTAAGTTAATGGCCTTAATGAAAGGCCTCGATCTCGATCCGCGCGTGACAATACGCTTACGCGGTCAAAATGAAAATCAGCAAGAATCGGCTGATTTTCTTAAAAATGCGTTGTTAATTGCATTAGCTGTCATGGCAATTATTTTGGTGACTCAGTTTAACTCTTTTTATCAAGCATTTTTGATCTTAACGGCAGTTATCTTTTCTACCGTGGGTGTATTCCTTGGTCTGATAATAGTACAAGAACCGTTTGGTATTGTCATGTCAGGGATTGGGGTGATCTCGTTAGCTGGTATTGTGGTAAATAATAATATTGTGCTGATTGATACTTACAATGTACTCAAGCAAGAAGGGCTGACTGCAGTTGAAGCGGTATTACGTACTGGAGCGCAACGTTTACGTCCGGTGATGCTGACGACTATCACCACTATTTTAGGCTTGATGCCGATGGTATTGCAGATGAATGTCGATATTGTTAATCGCAGTACAACCTTTGGCGCCCCATCAACGCAGTGGTGGTCACAATTGGCCACCGCGGTTGCTGGTGGTTTAACCTTTGCGACCGTGCTGACCTTGGTATTAACACCCTGTATGTTGATATTGGGCGATCGACTGAGCCAACGTTTGAATAAAAACAAATCCGGCGTTAATGTGAGTGCACTGGAAAGTGGTAACGATGTAAGTTTTGATGATAATCTGCGTGTCGCTTACTCTTCAGAGAAGCAAGACCCTGCGACATTAACGTTGAGCTGATTAGTTTTGATAATAAAATAGGTGCTAATTTAGCACCTGTTTTTTGTTGTCTTTATTCATGTTGATGATCACGATTATTTAATCTTGCACGCACGCCAAACCAGTAATAACCAAGATAGCATTAAGCCACTACCACCCGAGGGGGTGATATTACTAAACCACTTCTCGCCCGTTAATGCATACAAGATCAAGCTGCCACTAAACAACATAATGCTGAGTAATTGTAAGCCCGCCACCCAATTAAAGCGTCCTTCAGGAAATTTATGCTGTAATAACGTCAAAAATAAGATACTTAAGGTATGAATAAATAAGTAGTCGCGCGCAGTGGCAAAGTTAGCCACGCCGTTATTGAGCACCAGTTGTGAATGCCATAAATGTGCGCCCAGTGTACCGATGAGAATATTACTAAACATTAAGATTGAGCAGCTGATAAGGAAAAACTTGAGTGTTGTGTTCTGCATTGTGTGGTTACCTTTAATAGCTCGAAAGACCTAGCTTGTTGTAATGCGTAATAAAGTTGTCACTTATCTTACATTTTTTGTTCATCTTAATCACACATCTTTGTCATATTTTCCCCCTAGAATTAATTCCAATTTAAAGCAACTACTCAAACACCTTTATATTTGTTAATGGAATGGAATTCAAAATGAAAAAATCACTACTTGCACTGGTATTACCAAGCTTATTCGCATCAACGGTTGGCGCTGTTGAGGTTTATAACGATAATGGTCAATCTGTTGACGTATATGGTCGTGCTTATGCAGGTCATGACTTCAGTGGGGAAGATAAAAATGCCAATTATGGTAACGATTCTTATATCCGTATTGGTGCTAAATTAAAATCAGATATCTCTGAGTCACTATCAGCATTTGGCCGTTATGAATTACAGTGGGATTTAGACGATGATGAAAAACAAACTGAAACCAAAACACGGTTAGCTTATGTTGGTATTAACAGTGACGTTGGTGCATTCAGTTTTGGTCGTCAATATGGTGCGGTTGAACTAGTGGCGGACCTGACCGATAGCGCATACACCAATGCATACGGTAATGAGGCACTTGGTGTAGGTAAAGATCATGATGGTACCGGTCGTGATAACAGCTTATTAAAGTACAGCAATAAATTTGGTGCACTGCAGTTAGACGCTTCATACCGTCTTGATGACAACCAAAACGATCTAGAAAGTGATGCTGCTTATGGTTTAGCGGCGGCATATGAACTTGATTTTGGTCTGACACTGGCAGCGGGTTTTAACACCAGTTCACCGACGGATGATTATGATGCATCAATCTTCTTGGTTGGCGCGAGTTATAAAACTGGCCCAGTAAAATTAGCAGCCACGTTCGCTCAAGGTTCAGAGTTTGAAGGTCAAAACATCGATCATACCGGCTATGAATTAACATTTGAATATAAGATCACTAAGCAACTTCGTGCCCAAGTATTATATAACGCCCAAGAAACCGAAGACACAACATCATCGGCAACCACCGATAGTGTTGATGACTTAGTATTTGGTGTGCGTTATGACTTCAATAAAAAATTCCGTACCATTGCTGAATACCGTATTAATGGTGTTACAGGTAAAGATGACGACTTTCATCTCGCCGCGCGTTACAGCTTTTAAATAGTTGAGTCTTAGGTATATAAAGCGGTTAACTTTCGGGTTGAGCGCTTTATGTATTTCCCCTGCATTGCACATTATCCTCCCACAATTTTCCTCTTGCTGTACCCTGTGCATATTCAAATCGTAAGCTGGTTGTGTATCGCTTGAAAACAGTTGATAATGATGACAAATTTTTAGTCGGGCATTTTATCTGACCTATTAGCTTAAAGGCGAGTAAATACAATGCAGCAGTTAGATCTTAGCGCTTATACTTGTCCTTTACCGCTGATCAAAGTCAAACTATGGTTAAAGCAAGCTGAGCTTGGCACTGAAATAATCGTATTACTGACCGATCCTGGTTCTCGTCAAGATATACCTAAATTTTTAACCAGTCTTGGTCAAACAGTTGTTGAGTTAGAGAACACGTCATTAATGTTACGTATTAAGGTGACAAAACTAACTCAATACTTATCGCTGACACAGCTCAGTTCTTAATAATAAATATAATCTTAAGGCAATATTAATTTATGATTTCAGTCGTATCCCGTTGGTTTCAGGATCGCTTTTCTGACCCACATGCAGTCACTTTATTCTTTTTATTGATATTTGGCTTTTCGATTATTTATTTTGTTGGCGGCTTAATTACGCCTTTTTTAGTTGCTGTTGTATTAGCTTATTTACTCGACTGGCCATTAATACAGTTAATGCGTTTAGGTATATCGAGAACTTGGGCCACGGTAATTATTTTGATGCTGTTTGTCACCATGATGGTCATGCTCACTCTGGGCTTAGTGCCAACGGTGTGGAATCAAGGGGTGAACTTGGTTAAGGCTTTGCCGACGATGATCAAGCAAGGCCAAGAGTTTTTACTGATGTTACCTAAAGAAAACCCCGATGTGTTTAATGAAGAATTTATTAAAACGGCATTGCTGACAGTACAAGACCACGCGGTTAAGTCAGGTGAGATGATAGTAAGTGCTTCGTTCGCATCTTTATTTGATCTCGCGGCTATCCTAATTTATTCAATTTTAGTGCCGTTATTAGTGTTCTTTATGCTGAAAGACAAAAGCCGTTTGATGAAAGACTTAGTCAGCATTTTACCGCAAAATCGCCGCTTAGCCATGGAAGTATGGACCGAGATGAACGGTCAAATTGCCAATTATATTCGCGGTAAAGTATTTGAAATTATCATTGTTGGTTTTAGTA
>NZ_JASJHF010000043.1:0-9110 GCF_033791185.1 Moritella sp.
ATTAAAAGTTGGCTCAAAATATTAGTAATACCAAATTATGAGAATAAAAAATAAGTAAAAAACCACAAACACAGGTCATTGATTGACTTAATTATAATAATAGGGAAATACGTATGAAAAAATTAGCGACTGTAATTGCAGCAAGTGTTGCAACAAGCTTATTGCTTTCTTCAGCTGTGGTAGCTAAAGAATGGACTGATGTTCGTTTAGGTGTTGATTCACCGTATAAGCCGTTTGAATATAAAACCCCCGATGGCGAGCTAACTGGCTTTGAAATTGATTTAGGTAATGAAGTTTGTAAACGCGCTAACTGGAATTGTACTTGGGTTGTACAATCTTGGGACGGTATTATTCCTGGTTTATTATCACGCAAATACGATGCTATCTTCTCTTCAATGTCGATTACTGAAGACCGTAAGAAGCAAGTTCTTTTCTCTGAACCTTACTACAATACCCCAAGTGGGTGGTTTGCTGCAGCTGACTTTAAGCTCGATGTTACGGATAAAGCAGCATTTAAAGAATTACGTATTGGTGTACAGCGTGGCACAGTACAAGATACTTACGTTACAGACCATTTTGCTAAGAACAACACAATCAAGCGTTATAATACCAGTGGTGACTTGCTACTCGACCTTGAAGGCGGTCGTTTAGACATGGTATTACTGGATTTCCCCGTGGGTGATACTACGTTACTGATCCCTGAGAAGAAGGGGGCTTATGCTGCAGTTGGCGATACCTTCCAACTGGGTAATGGCATGGGTGTTGCGCTGCGTAAACGTGATAAGTCTCTTGCGGCAACATTCAATAAAGTATTAGCTGAAATCAAAACCGATGGTACATACGAAACTATCCAAGCTAAATACTTCAGCTACAGCATTAAAATGTAGTTTCTTTATCGTTGCGTATAAACGCATGGCGATGATAAAAATGGGGGCCGAGTTAAGGTGAATAGCCAAGACTAGGCGCCCGCTGCTTTCTGGGAATATTATGTTAGATCTTCAAGGTTATGGCCCAAGTATTTTTAATGGCGCTATATTGACCGTTAAACTCGCCATCTTTTCATTAATTATCGCTGTATTGCTTGGATTGATTACCGCAGTGGCGCGCTATTCAGGCGGTAGAATATCGTCTGCGCTGGCGCTCGCTTATACCAGCCTCGTTCGTGGTGTACCGGATCTGGTATTAATGATGCTGATCTACTTTGGTTTGCAAGTCGGGCTCAATAATTTTTCGGAGTGGTTGTATGAATTACACGAAACCTACGCCGTCAATGAGTTCTATATCGAACAAGGTTGGTTAACCTTATCAGCGTTTTATGAAGATGGTATGTACCTGAATATCGATGAGTTTAGTGCGGGTGTACTGACGATTGGTTTTATTTTTGGTGCTTATATGGGTGAGACGTTCCGTGGCGCCTTGTTATCGGTAGATAAAGGTCAGCTAGAAGCTGCTACGGCATATGGCATGTCTGAATGGAAAGTATTCTGGCGGGTGATGTTTCCCCAAATGATGCGCTTTGCATTGCCTGGTATTGGTAACAACTGGTTAGTATTGGTTAAAACCACTGCGCTGGTATCTGTGATTGGTTTGTCTGATATGGTTAAGCTCGCTAAAGAAGCGGCAATGACAACTTACGAACCTTTTTTGTTCTTTATTCCTGTGGCGTTTGTGTATTTGGCGATCACCACGGTGAGTGAAATTGCACTGAAATATTTAGAACGTCACTTCAGCAAAGGCGTATAGGGTTATTAATATGTTAGATCAATTAGTTGCTTTGCTTGAGCAAAATGAGATGTTTACTCCAAGTACTTTAAATGAGTATTGGGATGGTACGGTATTAACAGTACAGCTGACATTTTTGTCGGTAGTGATTGGGTTCTTTTTAGCGGTGCCGCTGGCGATTATGCGAACCAGTCAGTATGTGTGGTTATCACGTAGTATTTGGTTATTTACCTATGTTTTCCGTGGTACACCGTTACTGATCCAGCTGTATATGATTTATTATGGTGTGACCATGATTGATGGTATTCAAGACAGTGCGATTTGGTTTTTACTCGAAGATGCCTTTTACCCTTGTTTATTAGCATTTGTATTAAATACCGCGGCATACAGTACCGAGATCATTCGCGGCTCATTGGTGACAACAGATAAAGGCGAGATAGAAGCCGCGCAAGCATACGGCATGAGTTATTGGCAGATCATGCGCCGAATTATCCTACCATCGGCGTTCCGCCGTGCACTGCCTGCGTACAGTAATGAAGTTATCTTTATGTTGCATGCAACGTCGATTGCAAGTGTAGTCACTTTGGTTGACATCACGGGGGCGGGTTATAATGTTTACTCTCGTTTTTATGCTCCATTTGAAGCGTTCATTTTTGCGGGTGCTATTTACCTGTGTTTATGTTTTGCTATTTTTGCGGCATTCAAAAAGCTAGAGACACGTGCATTTCGACACCTGACTTAACCCCTTACGCTATTACGCATTGATGGGGACTTATCAAAATAGACGAAAGGCCGTTGTGTCATTACATAACGGCCTTTTTATTGTCACTTACTGATGAGAGTGTTTTGCTGCGCTATCTGGGTATCATCGATGGTATAGCGCGATGCAAGCAGGTAGGTAATATAGAATTTGTATATGTTGTTCACGTAATTGACGGTTTCTTTACCTATGGTTTCGGCAACAATCTGTTCTACATTGTTAAACCAAATATTTGGGTTTAATCCTCGCTCATCTGTGCGCTTTCTTAGTCGTCTTAATTTTGCTGGGCCTGCATTGTAGGCGGCAAAACTCAGCAATAAGGAATCGAGTTCAGTAATATTTTCGTTGATAAAGTAGCGCTGTTGCATAAAGTGTAAATACTTCACTCCCGCGTGGATATTATCGTCAACATTATTGATATTTTTAATATTAATATAAGGCTCATTTGCTGTTGAGGGCAATACTTGCATCACGCCGACAGCGCCGCGATGGCTAATGGCTTTTTGATTAAGTCGAGATTCTTGATAGGCTTGAGCGAGAATCAGTTGCCAATCGAATTTGTACTGCTTGGCATATTTTTTAATTATTTGTTCGGTTTCTAAATAGCGATTTTCAAACTGTTGGTGAATCACTTTTTTTAACCAAGGATGTCTGACGAGATAACGACGATGTAGGATATTGC
This sequence comes from Moritella sp., assembly GCF_033791185.1. Taxonomy (GTDB): domain Bacteria; phylum Pseudomonadota; class Gammaproteobacteria; order Enterobacterales; family Moritellaceae; genus Moritella. The sequence continues at coordinate 3,165 of NZ_JASJHF010000043.1, forward strand.
CGATCTTCGTGCCTTTTTTATGCTTGGCAATGAACTGATTTAAGCTAGTGGTTAATTGTGGTGTGTGGTTACGAACAGCCCAAGTACTCGGGATACGACTTGCAATCACTAACTCGGGGTGTAGTTTGATATTTTTATATAAGCGTTTCCATAATCTCAAACTGTGGTTAGACGTCATGGTCATGAATATCTGCTTGTTATCGACCATGTCTAAGAGTTCGAAATCTTCGATATCATCAGTGGCAATATTGATGTAAATGGGAGGTTTGTTAATTTGGAATAGCTGCTTGTTGATGTGCTGCAATTTCTGGTGGTAAATACTATTGCGGCGTATCCATATTTCTTTACCTGATAGCTGCTTTATATCCTTGTATTCTGTTGTCGATTTGTGACTAACCAGTAATAACTGATGGTCAGTATATATGGGCTCGGTATGGGTTACTTGGTTCTGTTGGCGTAATGGTGTCATTAAAGGGCCAATCGCAATATCACCATAGCCTTGCGCCAATAAGTTTATGATTTGGCTACTCGGCACAGGGATAAACAGGATGTTGAGTTTTAGCTTGGTATCTTTGAAGTACTTGGCGTTCAGGTGTTGTTCGTATTCACGCATCATGTCATAAGCAAGTCCACGAGGGCGACTTTGGTAAATAAAATAATATGCGGGATGGTTCACTACAAGTACTTTTATCGTGCGTTTTTTTAGTAACTGCGGGAGATCTTCAAAGCTCGGTTGGCTATGAATATTGATTTGCTGTTGGGCGACTGTGCTAGACGATATTGAATCCGAGGAGTGGGAATTAATATTTGCGGAATACTGGGCGTTAGCGGGAGATATGTTAACTAAAACACAGAATATTAACGTGTTGGTCTTTGCGCATATCTTAGTCCACTGCATCGTCATAATTGCATCTGATATATAAATGTCGGGGTAACACTAAGGTTAGACCGATATTTCTAAAATGCGTTTTTGACGTACACAATAGCTTAGTGTTTAACGGCTAAGCTATTGTGTTGATTACAGCTTTAGTTAGCTAAAAGTAGTCCAGATCGGCGCGTGATCCGATGGTTTTTCGATACCACGTAGTTCGTAGTCGACATCACTTTCAATGACTTTTTCATTCAGTGTTGCTGTTGCTAAGATCACGTCAATACGCAGTCCACGGTTATCTGGGAAACCTTTTGAGCGGTAATCAAACCAGCTATAGCGGTCGCTTACTTCTGGTTTAATGGTACGGAATGTATCGTGTAAGCCGAACCCTTGCAGTTTTGCTAACCATTCACGTTCTTCTGGTTGGAAGCTACATTTACCGGTTTTTAACCAGCGTTTGGCATTGGGTTCACCGATGCCGATATCTTTATCTGCAGGTGAGATGTTGATATCACCCATTACAATTACATCGTCTTCAGCCGTGTGATTATCGTTAAGATAAACGTTAAGGTCTTGATAGAATTTACGCTTGTACGGGTATTTAGTTTCGTGGCTGATGTTCTCGCCTTGCGGGAAATAACCGTTTAGGACTGTAATTGGTTTGCCAGATGTTTGCGCAAATGTCACCATGATCATACGTTTTTGTGCTTCTTCGTCATCGGTTGGGAAACCGTATTGCACTTTAATCGCTTCGAGGTCTGCGACCGTACTCTTCTTCACCATCATAGCGACACCGTAATGGGCTTTTTGACCGTGGAAGAATACGTGGTAGCCCATTTCTTCAACGGCTGCTACAGGGAACATTTCGTTGTGTACTTTGATTTCTTGTAGGCCAATTACGTCAGGCGAATGCTTGTCGATAATCGCCTGTAGTTGATGTAATCGAGCGCGAAGGCCGTTTATGTTAAATGAGATTATTTTCATTGGTTTTTAACCCTTAATTATCTGCAAACCTGTTTGCCTATAGCTTCTATTATTCATGCGTTAGTTGCGAGGCAAATTTTAAAGTTTTTTTAATTTGTGCAGAAATGGGGCTAATTTAGACTACGTCATAAAACTTAATACAATTTCTGCCCGCGTCTTTGGCTTTATATAGGGCCTTGTCGGCCTGTAAAATCAGCTCATCAACTTTCTCTTTTGCTTGTCTATTTTGGATAGCATCAGAGCCAAAACAAGTGATGCCGATAGAAATGGTGATTGGTGTCTCACACAAGGATAATGCTTCGATATTATTTCTGATACGATCACAAACCATAGTAGCGATGCTCATGTCACAATTAGGTAACCATAGTAAAAATTCTTCGCCACCAAATCGAGCCACAAAATCATAATCACGTATGTCATTATCAATCGATTCCGCCACTTTGATTAAGACTTCATCGCCTTTTTTGTGGCCGTAGGTATCGTTAATATTTTTAAATAAATCGATATCAATAATAGCCAGCGCAGCGTTACTTCTTTCACGACTGACTCTGTTTAAATCAGCGTTGATGTGTTTAAACACGGCTCTGCGATTTGGGATCAAGGTTAAGCTGTCTTCGTAGGCTTTTTTCTCTAATGCTAAATTGAGTTCTATTAAGCGCTTTTCTTGGTTTCGTCTAACAATTTCTACTTCAATCCAAGATGCCATCAGCTGTATTGCATCAATATCGACAGCTTTAAATTTTCTGCTGTAAGGTGTCGGACTGGAAAAATTAAGCGTTCCGTAAAGCTTGCCGTTGAGTTTGATCGGCATGCCAATATAAGCCTCAAGTCCAAATGATTGATAAGCGGGGTGTGACGCATATTGGTCGTGCTCACCGATATATTCAAGCGCGATAGGTTTGTTAGCTTGGCAGGTTATATGGCAATAGGTCGTGTCTAAATCAAACTCTACTCCTGAGGCTAATTCAACATCAGCGGGAACTACGCAATGTTTAACGACATAGCGGTTGCGCTCTATTTTAGATAAGATTGCGATATCTAAGTTAAACCGTTCTAGCCCCATTTTCAGTAACTGTTCAATTTGAGTCTCAAATCCAAGATCATAATTATTGGTGATTTCATAAAGCCTGCGAATGACTTTTTCACCGTTAGTAACAGCTTCCATGGCTATTAATTTCCTGTGCTTGTGAATCAGTTAAATCTAGTTTTTTATGACTATATCATGTGGTTTATTTTGATGTCTGTAAATATTTGATTTTTAATTGTAAATTAATTTTATTGGTGGTTAGGACGTATTTTATCGTGCAGTTTGTTTCACTCGATTAGTTATTAATGCCGATGCGCCAATCAGGCTCTATCATAATAAATATGTACAAATTCATTAAGCCACCACAGTTAGTATTAAGAAAAGCTAAATCATCACTTAAACGGAGTCCTATTTATGAAAATTAAATTATTAGTATCGTTCTTAGCCGTTGTTTTGACGCCTCCGGTTTTTGCCGATAAACCCGAATGGGCAGGTAAAGGAAAACCTACTGCAGAGCAAAAAGCAGCACATAAATCAGCGATGGTAGCAAAAGATGAGCAAGAAAATAAAATCAATGAGGAGGTTGAAGGAGTAAAAGATAAGAATAAAAACAAGGACAAAGATAAAGATAAGCAAAAAAAAGCACGAGAAGATAAAGAGCGAACAGATAAAGTAAGTGATATTGAAAAGCACAAAGAGAAGAAGTTGAGTCAGCCTCAAAAAGAGCTGGATAAAGGCTCAGAGAAAGGCAAGGAATCGCGAGAAAATAGTAAAAAATGGTGGCAGTTCTGGGAGTGAGCGCTCCCAGGTTAACAAGCCTTAACTGCTTGCTCTTTTCTTTGCATGCATCCGCTGAATATTAAACTCTTTTTTCAACTCAGCTTTACGTTCAGACTGTTGTTCGGAGAGTGGGAAATCCTCTAGCTCGATAAGCGTATCGCGAATGTTCTTAGTGATCTCTGGCCAAGGTCGTTCGATTTCGACGAGTAGGGCTAAGCATACTTGTACTTTGTTTAACGCCGCGCCAGTATTGAGTGGTGCGATAGATAGCGCCGTTTCAAAATGCTGTAGAGCAATCTCCAGTTTACCGTCAGTAAACGCTTCAATCCCCAACTTATTGTGATGTTGAAATTGAACTTCTTTACTGTCTTCTTCACCACAGATGCTGGCAAGTAACTTTTCGCTGTGTACATTGCTGTGTTGAATATAAGGCTTTAGTTTGGCTGCAAATTCAAATTCTTCTAACTCGGTGAGTAGATTAGCCAATTGTGCGCCTAACCACTCTGGTATGCTTTCGGGTTCAACTAAATAGGCTTCGTTACTTTTCAGTAAAGTGTGTTTGGCCTTAACTTGATTGCCTTTCACATTGTGAATCGAGGCTAAACTGTAGCCTTCAAGCGCTAATAGCTCGCCTTGTTCAACATAAGGATGTTGTTGAGAAGGGCGGTGAAACAAACCACTAATCTCTTGTAATAAGCGACCTTGCTTAAACGGATCATCTTCGTTTTTTGCCACCAGAATAATAGCTTGAACGTAGTTAATTAGATGCTGAGGACTTTGGTGTATAGTGTTTTTAGTCTGCATTAGAATCGCGAAAAAAGCTTCTTTAGCTATCGCGTTCATATTGGTATCAAGGGCTAATTCTGCCAACAAACCTTGGCGGTCTAACGACAAATGAGAATGCTTGATCGCACGTTGCACAATATCCAAAGCTTTCTCGCTATCACCACCATCTCTAAAGCAATGTGCGAGCCAATCATAACCGTCTAATATCATCGGATTATATTTAATTATTTCGGTTAATAACGGGATTGCTTGTTGGTATTTTTTCTCTAGGTAATACACTCGACCGAGCAGGAGTTGTGCTTGGGTATGTGGGTGTGCGTCAATAAATTCTTCTAAGATAATACGAGCTTCAGCATACTTTTCTTTTTCTATTAACAGCTCTGCTTTAAACAAGCGACAGAAATTACGGTAACGAGCGGAATAGATGATCGCATTATCACACTCTTCTATTGATTGTTCGAAATTCTTGTCTTTGATCGCTTGATAGATAGGTAACAAGGCTTCTTTTTTATTAAATGCTTTTTGAATACGTAAGTTCAGTTCGTTTTGTGAAAACGGTTTCATCAAATAATCGTCAGGCGTCATTTGAATTGCGCTTAATACGATCGCTTTTGAGTTATCACCGGTGACTAAGAAAAATACGGTATTGATAGGCAGTAGGTTATTTGCTTTTAAGGCTTCAAATAGCTGGCGGCCATTCATACCTGATCCGAGGTTGTAGTCGACCAGTAGCAAGTCAAAAGTATCATTTCGGCATAATTTTAAAGCATCTTCAGCGCTGCCGATATGTGTTACATCTTCGGCACCAAAATTTATTAACATGGTTTTGAGCATGATCTGAAAAGCACGTTGGTCATCAACAATGAGCACGCGTTTATTTCGATAGTCAAAATTATGATTCATGTATATTTAATGCTCAAGAGTAATGGATAAATTTAGACGCCGGTGAATAGCGTCATCCACAATAACAGGTATCCATAATACTGTCTTGAGAGGTACTGTATTTTGTTAGCTAGAACAGCTGATTGAGTGTTTTTTGTGCGCAGGAATACGGTTTGACTAGATCGGAATAACCTATCATGATTGAGGTTTAGATTGCGCTAAAATACGCTATGATTAATTTTTGTTGGATTATAATATGGCAGACTTGTCTATTGACATAATAAAGTAGTAACTGAGAAGACAATAATTAAGAAGGGAATACTTGAAGTATATAGAAAGTGGTGGAGGGAGAAGGATTCGAACCTTCGAAGGCTGAGCCGTCAGATTTACAGTCTGATCCCTTTGGCCACTCGGGAACCCCTCCACATTTTTCTCTATTTTTGTCATCTATTGCTAGATGAGTATTTTACGATAACGATATTTATCTACATTGGCCACAATGTAAGATCATTAAAGTAGAATGATGGTGGAGGGAGAAGGATTCGAACCTTCGAAGGCTGAGCCGTCAGATTTACAGTCTGATCCCTTTGGCCACTCGGGAACCCCTCCACAAGTA
>NZ_JASJHF010000044.1:0-3087 GCF_033791185.1 Moritella sp.
GTTTTATTTGCGAGTGTACGTAAACATGAAGTGAATGAAGGTTTCTTCGTTTCATCAGTACTGTTCGCATTAATCGTTCCAGCAACATTACCATTATGGCAAGTTGCTTTAGGTATTACGTTTGGTATTGTTGTTGCTAAAGAGATCTTTGGTGGTACAGGTCGTAACTTCCTAAATCCAGCGCTTGCTGGTCGTGCTTTTCTATACTTTGCATACCCAACTGATATCTCTGGTGATGCGGTTTGGACTGCGGTAGATGGCTTCTCTGGTGCCACATCACTTAGCGTAATGTCACAAAGTGGCTTAGAAGCGGTGCAAACAAACCTATCTTGGATGGATGCTTTTCTTGGTAATATGCAAGGGAGTGTTGGTGAAGTCTCAACATTGGCTATCTTAATTGGTGGTGCTTTTATTGTTATTACGGGTATTGCTTCATGGCGAATCATTTCCGGCGTAATGATTGGTATGGTTGCAACTTCTTTGCTGTTTAATGTGATTGGTAGTGATACAAACCATATGTTCCAATTACCTTGGTACTGGCATTTAGTCATGGGGGGATTTGCCTTTGGTATGATCTTTATGGCAACAGATCCTGTATCTGCATCATTTACTAACAAAGGTAGATGGGCTTACGGGATATTAATTGGATTAATGACAGTATTGATTCGTGTTGTAAACCCTGCTTTCCCTGAAGGTATTATGCTAGCTATCTTATTTGCTAACTTGTTTGCACCACTATTTGACTACTTTGTTGTACAAGGAAATATCAAACGGAGGTTAGCGCGTAATGTCTAATCAACAGGAAACATTTGGTAGAACAATCGTTGTGGTACTAGCAGTTTGTCTAGTATGTTCAATTGTTGTTGCGGGCGCAGCCGTTGGCTTACGTTCACTACAAATCGCCAATAAAGAGATTGATAAGCAAAAAAATATTCTTGCTGTAGCAGACTTAGAGACTGATAAATCAGTTTCTGAAATCTTTGCATCTAATATCGAAACTAAGCTAGTTGACTTAACAACGGGCGAATTTGCTGAAGGCGTTGATGCTGCAAGTTATGACCAACGAAAAGCGGCAAAAGACCCGCAACAAAGTGTTCGCTTAACGGCTGAACAAAATGTAGCGGGTATTGGCCGTCGTGCAAATCTTGCAACAGTTTACCTTGTTTCTGATGACAGCGGTGAATTGCAAAGCATTATTTTACCCGTTCATGGTGCCGGTTTATGGTCAACTATGTATGCATTTGTTGCGATTAAACCTGATGCTAATACTATTGAAGCGATAACTTATTACGACCAAGGTGAAACACCTGGACTGGGTGGCGAAGTTGAAAACCCACGCTGGCGTGCACTTTGGGAAGGTAAAGAGTTGTTTGATGAAAATGGTGTACCAGCAATCAAAGTCATTAAGGGGCAAGCTCCTGCAGATTCTAAACATGAAATTGATGGTTTATCTGGCGCAACACTAACCAGTGTTGGCGTTCAACATACCTTTAGTTTCTGGCTAGGTGAGCAAGGCTTTGGTCCGTTTCTTAAGAAAGTTCGAGAAGGAGCGTTAAACAATGGCTAATTCAAATGAATTAAAAGAAGTATTAACTTCCCCGATTGTTAGTAATAACCCGATTGCATTGCAAATCTTAGGTGTTTGTTCAGCATTGGCGGTAACGACAACGTTACAAAATGCAGTCGTAATGACGTTGGCGGTTCTATTCGTAACCGCATTTTCTAACTTGTTTATTTCAATGATTCGTAACTATATTCCAAATAGTGTACGTATTATTGTACAAATGGCGATCATTGCATCACTAGTAATCTTAGTTGACCAGGTATTGAAAGCATATGCGTACGGTTTGTCGAAGCAGTTATCTGTTTATATTGGCCTTATCATTACAAACTGTATTGTAATGGGACGCGCAGAAGCATTTGCGATGAAAAACAAACCATTCCCAAGCTTCATGGATGGTATCGGTAATGGTTTAGGTTATGGTTTCATTCTTGTAATCGTGGGCGGGATTCGTGAGTTATTTGGTGCCGGCGCTTTATTTGGTATCGAAATTTTACCGCTCACTTCAAATGGTGGTTGGTATCAAGCTAATGGTTTATTACTGCTTCCTCCAAGTGCGTTCTTTATTATTGGTGGCATCATCTGGGCTATGCGTACACTTAGACCAGAGCAAATCGAGCCAAAGGAGTAGTTTGAATGGAACATTATCTTAGTTTATTTGTGCGCTCAATTTTTATTGAAAATATGGCGTTAGCTTTCTTCTTAGGCATGTGTACATTCCTTGCTGTTTCTAAGAAAGTTAAAACCTCGATGGGTTTAGGTGTTGCGGTTATCGTAGTATTAGGTATTTCTGTACCGGTAAACCAAATCATCTACTTTAACTTGTTAGCACCTGGTGCATTAGGGTGGGCAGGCTTCCCTGAAGCAGACCTTAGCTTTCTAGGCTTTATTACTTTCATCGGTGTTATCGCAGCCTTAGTACAAATTCTGGAAATGGTATTAGATAAATACTTCCCAGCTTTGTATCAAGCTCTTGGTATCTTCCTACCATTAATCACAGTTAACTGTGCAATTTTTGGTGGCGTATCGTTTATGGTTTTACGTGAGTATAACTTACTTGAATCAGCTGTTTACGGTATTGGTAGTGGCATTGGTTGGACATTGGCGATTGTTGCATTAGCGGGTATCCGTGAAAAAATGAAATACTCAGACGTACCAGATGGTTTACGTGGTTTAGGTATTACATTTATTACAACGGGTCTAATGGCACTTGGGTTTATGTCATTCTCAGGTATCCAACTGTAAGCGTTGCTGTTTTAGCTTAATTGAATTTCGGGGGTTAATACCCCCTCAAAACAAGGAAAAAGTCGATGGAAATATTTCTCGGCGTAGCCATGTTTACTATTATCGTTTTAGCATTAGTTGTCATTATTTTGGCAGCTAAGGCAAAACTAGTAAGCACAGGCGATATTATTATTACTGTTAACGATGATGCAGATAAAAGTATTAAAACCCAAGCGGGTGGCAAACTATTAGGCGCACTTGCTAATTCTGGAATTTTTGTTTCTTCTGCTTGTGGTGGCGGT
>NZ_JASJHF010000045.1:0-18155 GCF_033791185.1 Moritella sp.
TCTTTTCTGTTTAAGTGGTTTTCAATTTTCTTTACTTCAAGTAATGAAATATCACTATCTGCTAACACGGTACCGTCAAACGCGATTAAAGTGATGTGATTCTGGCGGCTAAGCTCTACATCTGTCTTGATATAGATATCGAGTTTTTCTAAGTTATCAAAAGACATGCCAGAGGTTTCTAGTTTATTGGTGATCCGTGTTATTTCACTGGATAAATCGATTTCTATCTTTTCTTCGATCCAATTTGATAATGTTAAATTAAATATGAATAGTCCGATGATAGTCGAAATCAACATGCTGACAATTGGGAAGTACATCCATTTTTTACTTATTACATTGTTTTTCATTATTTAACCTAGTAGAAATTAACGACCTTTAATCCAGTTACGCGATTAACGACTATATATAGTTCAAACTGTTAAGCGTACTTTAAGTGAATATATCTACTATGTAAATGGTATTTTAAATGCGGTTATACAATAAAATATAAGTCATAAAGCCTGATAAACATGAATATGGAAAAGCAGCGTTACATATTGTTATATCATTGAAAATTTGGTGATATTTAAGACAAGCTTTGCGGGTATTTTTGCATTGTTATTTTGATTTAATTGATTTTAAGTTTTATTTATGTGGATCGCGGATATAAGCCAAGAAAGAACGGTGTGGGAGGGATTTAGCATGATGAAGCGTGTTTTATTTACTTAGTATTAGTATAAATTAGCTAAAAATGGTGAAGAAGTCAGCGCTTCCTGATTGCAGCACTTGGTCTGATTTATCCTTTATGCTATTTTCTATACACTATTTATTATTAGGAATAACGACAATGCCAAAGGCAAGTGATATTAAAAAGAATACCGCTGTTGAATATAATAACGGCGTATACATCATCCGTGATATTGAGCGTTCAGTACCACAAGGTCGTGCTGGTGGCAGTATCTACCGCATGCGTATGTACGATGTAGTGACAGGTTCAAAAATTGATGAAGTATTTAAAGACAGTGACAATCTTAACCTTGCTGATCTTACACGTAACCAAGTTATGTTTTCTTACGCTGATGGCGAAGAGTATGTATTCATGGATACAGAAGACTATACGCCTTACAGCCTAGACAAAGCAGCAATTGCGGATGAATTATTATTCATCACAGAAGACACTCAAGGTCTGCAAGTGCTAATCGTTGATGGCAAGCCTGTGTCTATCGAATTACCTTCTGCAGTTGAAATGGTTATTACTGAAACAGACCCTTCAATTAAAGGCGCTTCTGCAAGTGCACGTACTAAACCTGCAATCATGTCTACTGGTTTGACAATTCAAGTACCAGAATACATCGCAAGCGGCGAGAAAGTTAAAATCAATACGACGGATCATAAGTTCATGAGTCGTGCTGATAAATAATAGCATTGTCTATTAGATAAAGGCTCGTTATCTTAAGCAGATAACGAGCCTTTTTTATTTTAATCAACTATTGCTAATTCTACATTAGGAGTATGGACTACTTAAGCTGCTTTTGATCAAATAAGGTAGCCAGTGTCGATGTATCTTCTGGTTGTTCTATCACTTTATTTTCAGCTTCAATTTCGGCTAATTGATAAGTAGATTTATTCAATAACATGATCATGTCCTTACGTTTTTCAATTAAGAACTCATCTTTCATATCGCCTGCTTCTATTAAAGCAATATTGTCATTTAACATCTTGATGGTGGTACTGTAGTTTTCTAGTTCGAAAAATTCGTTCGCTTTAATCAAACAATTGCTGATGCGTAATTTTAAGCGTATTTTTTCTAACTTTGATTCTTCTGCGCTGCAATCTTCTAATGAGATATTTTCTGCGTGTAACTCATGACGCAATATTACTTTGAGACGTGAAATACTGCGTGCTAAATCAATGGCGATTCGCTCATCCATAGGTTCAATAAATAACCCTGTTGGCGGTGAAATTTTAGCGTTCGAAATATGGGTGTGTTGTTGATTGATGTGATGTTTTAATTTTTCGTTCGAGGGTTTAATCGCCAACATGTGTTTTAGACTAGCGATAATGCGCTGGTGTAATAAAATGATGAGCTTACTGCTAAATGCCAGTGAAGTAGCATATTTCAACACCATTTCTGTCTCTTCAATATACTGACGTTGCTGCGCTAATAGTTGACGGTTTTTGGTTGTTATCATCTTTCTTGCTTGTGCTAAGATGGCAAAGGCAATCATCAAAAATAAAAACAGTAGAATCCCAATTTCCATGAACATTAAATTCAAACGTTTTATCCTTTAGTAAGTGATAAATTAGCTAATTATGCTCGGCATTCTTGATGATGCCTTAAATGCTGAATAATACACCTATTTATTAGAGTGTTCACTCTTCTTTTTTGTTATCGTTAATGTTAAATCTTAGATCTAAATCAAACCGTTGTGCAAATACACAGTTAAAGTTCCATCATCGTATATGGTTAACTCATTAGCATATGCACTTTGATCTGCTGTATTTGAGGTAATAGGCCAATAACAAACGCGATTAAGGTTATTTTGGGTTAAAAATAGAAACAACCCTATAAAGTGTGAGTGAAATCGCTTTATTGAATATTCTTGTCATTTCTTCATCATTATCGGACATAACAATAACATTATCGTTACAATTTGTGTGAGAATAGCCCTATTGGAGTACTTATAAATACATATTCATTAGGAGGATGGAGTTCACATGAACAAAAATGAAAGTCTACCGCTACCAACAAATACAATGGAATGGTTAACAAATAAAAACAGTATTATTGTTATCTTAGATGTTATTTTATTTGCATTGTTATACAACTTTTTACCTTTTGAAAAAGACGTAGTTCTGGGGCTTAGTATCCTCAGTTTTATTGCTATATTGTGGTTGACCGAGGCATTGCACGTCAGTATTACCGCTATTTTGGTGCCTGTTCTTGCTGTGGGATTTGGCGTATTTAATACACAAACTGCATTGAATAACTTTTCCAATCCTATTATCTTTTTGTTCCTTGGTGGTTTTGCGTTGGCTGCTGCGTTACACCGACAAGAACTCGATAAAGCCATTGCTGATAAAGTATTGGTGCTGGCTAAGGGTAAAATGAATGTCGCTGTGTTTATGTTGTTTGGAGTGACAGCTGGTCTGTCGATGTGGATCAGTAATACGGCGACAACAGCGATGATGCTACCTTTGGTGCTCGGTGTGCTTAACAAGGTTAATGCCAAAACCGGCCATAATACCTATGTATTTGTACTGCTTGGTATTGCTTACTGTGCAAGTATCGGTGGTATCGCCACTATTGTGGGTAGCCCACCTAATGCGATTGCTGCTGCGCAGTTAGATCTGAGCTTCACAGAGTGGATGTCGTATGGCGTACCAATCACAATGCTGTTATTACCAATCACAGTCGGTGTGCTGTATATGTTGCTTAAGCCGAACTTAAATGAAGTATTTGAATTAGACCACCAGCCAATTGCGTGGGATAAAGGCAAGGTAGTGACCTTAGCTATCTTCGCATTAACGGTATTTTTATGGATATTTAGTAAACCGATTAACGCTATGCTGGGTGGTTTCTCTAAATTTGATACGCTGGTTGCCTTAATGGCCATCGTATTAGTGGGGGTCGCACGTGTCGTTAATTGGAAAGATATTGAAAAAACTACAGACTGGGGCGTATTACTGTTATTTGGTGGTGGTATTTGCTTGAGTAACATCTTAAAAGCGACGGGGACAAGTGTGTTCTTGGCTGAAAGCTTAAGTGATGTTTTAGCACAAGCGGGTATGTTGATTATCATCCTGACTGTGGTTGCATTCGTGGTGATGCTGACTGAGTTTGCCAGTAATACAGCTAGTGCGGCCTTGTTAATTCCGGTGTTTGCTGGTGTAGCAGAAGCGCTGGGTATGTCACCTATTATTCTGTCGGCATTAATTGCGATTGCCGCGTCTTGTGCCTTTATGCTGCCTGTTGCAACCCCGCCTAATGCTATCGTATTTAGTACCGGGCATATCAAACAATCAGAGATGATGCGTGTAGGTATTTACCTTAACCTCATTTGTATCTTTGCTTTATCATTTGTGGCTTGGGTATTTTGGTCATAGGTATTTTGAATTACTAACAATATTGAATAGAGAAGGTCGCTTAATCGCGGCCTTTTTTATTTGAGTTAAAAAACACCACCATTAGATGACTAGTTATCAAATGAGGTTGCTAATTAACGCATTTAAAATAACGATTAACCAAATGCTCATAAGTAAGTGTTAATAGTATTTTTAACTCACTTTTTAATGCTGTTATGGTACATAAATAGCCATTTGGGATTTGTCGGTATATCGCTGTGGTTTCATTTTGTTTTAAATATCGAAAGTGAAGCTGTTAAAATGTTGATATATCTATAACTTGATGAAATAGATGCGATAAACTTGTATTTCCAAGCGTTATAAAATATTTTTAAATTCGTTTAAATGATCTTTACTTTTGATTTAATTAGGATTAAAGTCTCGCCAAAATATGCAGTAACCAGTAACTGGTACACATATCACATCATAAGTAATATTTTAATAACTTAACTTGAGGATACGAGGTGGGAACATTCGCCTGCACAAACCCAAAAAACAGTACCTTTGTACCTGTTGTTGGTTTGTCATTTTTTGCTATAGCATCTGGCTTTTTAATGAGTCTAATTCCGCTATCATTGGAATCATTTGGACTAAGTCTGACCTTAACACCTTGGTTGGCAAGTATCTTTTATCTAGGGTTATTAATTGGCTCGTTACAGATAGAAAGCGTAGTTGCAAGAATTGGTCATCGTCTTGCGTTTATTTTGTTCTTAAGTGTGTTGCTATTATCGATATTTTTGATGATCTCAATGCCAAATGCAGCAACTTGGCTCGCATCTCGTTTTATTGCTGGTATTGCTGTTGCGGGGGTATTTGTTGTCGTAGAATCTTGGTTGTTGATGGCGGACACGGCAAAACAACGCGCAAAACGGCTTGGTTTGTATATGACCTCTTTATATGGCGGTAATGCTTTAGGTCAATTAGGACTTGTCCCAATTGGTGTTGAAGGTATTTTTCCTTATAGCGTGGTGATTGGTGTGTTGTTGATTGCAATTTTACCACCTTTATTAATTAAGGTCGGACAACCTGATTGTAGCGGGCACCAAAAGATAAAATTAGCAGAACTAAGAACATTAAGTCGCCCGGCAATTTTGGGTTGTTTAGTTTCAGGTATGCTAATGGCGCCTATTTATGGTTTGATGCCTTTGTATATTAAAGCGCAAACTGGCAGTGCTGAGCAAACGGGTATGTTAATGGCGATTATTATTTTGGGTGGCATGTTAGTGCAACCAATCGTGAGCTACTTATCACCAAAAATGAGTAAGACATTGTTAATGTCATTATTCTGCTTGGTTGGTGTGCTAGGGGTTATCGGTATATTAACGAGCCGTGATTCGGTATTACTCAGCTCAAGCTATATGTTATTGGGTGCAAGTGTATTTTCGTTGTATCCGGTTGCTATCTCGTTAGCGTGTGACAATTTAAGCGTAAGCAAGATTGTTGCTGCAACTGAGATCATGTTACTCAGTTATAGTGCGGGCTCTGTTGCCGGACCTGCTATGGCACAGTGCTTTAAGCAGTATCACAATGGGTTGATTATGTACCTCGGTGTTTGCATGTTAACTATGTGTATTTATATGCTAATTAAAAGTGCGACATCAAAACCAAGCGATCACTCTGCGATCCCACAATAGAGGCTAGCCTTGTAGCGCCTATTGCTGGTGCATGTTTTGGTGGCTGGCTATCTGAAAGTAGTTGGTCAATATTTACCAGCTGCGGGTCATGGTTGTACAATTCCAAATCAGTGTGATGAAAAATCAGTGAAAGGTGAAGTGGCTAAGGCATAAGCTTGCTACGATGAATTATAATAAAACTATTAGGTACTTATTAACGATAAATAGTATTAGTAACGACAAAATTACTCTACCTCATGAAATATAAAGGACTTCATAATGACTGAGAAAAAATACATTATTGCTTTAGACCAAGGAACAACTAGTTCTCGTGCCGTTATTCTTGACCACGATGCAAATATTGTTAGCGTTTCTCAACGTGAGTTTACTCAAATCTATCCGCAAGCGGGTTGGGTTGAGCATGATCCACTTGAAATTTATGCAACTCAGAGTTCAGTATTAGTTGAAACGTTAGCTAAGACAGGCATCACCAGTGATGAAATTGCCGGTGTCGGTATTACGAATCAACGTGAAACGACTATTGTTTGGAATAAAGAAACAGGTAAGCCAGTTTATAACGCAATCGTATGGCAATGTCGTCGTACAGCAGATATTTGCGACAAATTAAAAGCACAAGACGCAGGCTTTGAAGATTACGTGCGTGAAAATACAGGTTTGGTTGTTGACCCTTACTTCTCTGGCACAAAAATTAAATGGATCCTTGATAACGTTGAGGGCGCACGTGAAGATGCAGAAGCCGGTAAACTACTGTTCGGTACGGTTGATACTTGGTTAGTATGGAAAATGACACAAGGACGCGTTCATATCACTGATCACACTAACGCATCTCGAACAATGTTATTTAATATCAATACGTTGCAGTGGGATGAGAAGCTACTTCAGGTTCTTGATATTCCATTATCTATGATGGCTGAAGTTAAATCATCTTCAGAAGTATACGGCCAAATGAACATTGGTGGTAAAGGTGGTACACGTATCCCAATCGCTGGTATTGCGGGTGATCAGCAAGCGGCACTTTATGGCCAAATGTGTGTAGAACAAGGCCAAGCCAAAAATACTTACGGTACAGGTTGTTTCTTACTCATGAACACGGGTAAAGAAAAAGTAACGTCTAAGAATGGTCTACTAACTACCTTGGCCTGTGGACCACGCGGTGAAGTCGCATACGCACTGGAGGGCGCGGTATTCATGGGTGGCGCTTCTATCCAATGGTTACGTGATGAAATGAAACTACTTGCAGACGCGAAAGATTCAGAATACTTTGCGACCAAAGTTGATTCGTCAAACGGTGTTTATGTTGTTCCTGCGTTTACTGGTTTAGGCGCTCCATACTGGGATGCTTATGCACGTGGTACGATTGTTGGTCTAACGCGTGGTGTTGGTGCAAACCATATTATCCGCGCAACACTTGAGAGTATTGCCTATCAAACACGTGACGTATTAGATGCAATGCAAGCGGATTCAGGCATTAAATTGGCTCAACTACGTGTCGATGGTGGTGCGGTAGCGAATAACTTCCTAATGCAATTCCAATCTGACGTATTAAATACAACTGTATTACGTCCAGCTGTAACAGAAGTCACAGCGTTAGGCGCGGCATATCTTGCTGGTCTAGCTGTCGGTTTCTGGGATGGTCTTGATGAACTTGCTGATAAGGCGGTTATCGAAAAATCATTCGAACCGCATGATGATGATGTTAAACGTCAACGTCGTTATCGTGGTTGGAAACGAGCTGTTAAAGCGGCACAGTCTTGGTCAGAAGGTCATGACGAAGAAGACGATTTATTATAATCGCGTTTAAGTTTGATGGCCAATAGATCGTCAGCTTAGGCTAAATTGAAAGAGTGTCATTATGTTTTATATAGTGGCGCTCTTTTTTTTGGTTTTTTTTAGGTATTTTATCGTTACTTGGTCTATTTTTGTCATCACGCTGACATATTTTTAATGCTTAATAGCTATTCGAACATTTATTACGGGTTAAATTTAAAATGAAATGTTCGAAATGTAAAGTTAAATGCGCGAATGCGAAAGTAAATGGTGATTTCAATACCAAAGTGTTCTATATTAGTTGCAGATGTTCGAAAGCGGTCGTTCGCTCAGGCAAGAATGTATTAAAGTGAGTTAAGTATGAATAATGGAAACCAGAAAGTAATGGCCAATAACGAGTCTACTAATAAAGAACTTAATGAAGTGCTAGATCTGATCGTGGTCGGTGGCGGTATTAATGGTGCCGGTATTGCTGCAGACGCAGCTGGGCGTGGTCTAACTGTTGGTTTATATGAAGCGGCAGATTTTGCCTCTGCTACGTCATCAGCAAGTTCTAAACTTGTGCATGGTGGTTTACGTTATCTTGAGCATTACGAGTTTCGTCTGGTATCAGAGGCACTCGCAGAGCGTGAAGTATTATTGAAGAAAGCGCCACACATTGTTAAACCAATGCGTTTCCGTTTACCACATCGTCCTTTCTTACGCCCTGCGTTATTAATTCGTGCAGGCTTATTTTTGTATGACAACTTGGGTAAACGTACAACGTTGCCAAGCAGTAACCAAGTGAACTTAGCGAAATCAGGCTTGCTTAAAAAAGATATTACCAAAGGTTTTGAATATTCAGATTGCTGGGTTGATGATGCACGTTTAGTTATTCTAAATGCGATGGCAGCACAACGTAATGGTGCTGAAGTTGCAAACTATTGCCGTGTCGAAAAAGCCGTGCGTAAAGACGGCTTATGGCATGTAACAATTGTAAACGAGCAAACAAATGTTCGTTTCGAGCGTACTGCGCGTGCATTAGTCAATGCAGCGGGTCCTTGGGTTAAGCAATTCTTCGATGACAGCATGGAAGAAGAGTCACCACGTAACATTCGTTTGGTAAAAGGTTCACACATTGTTGTGCCACGTATCCATGACGAAGAACAAGCTTATATTCTACAAAATAAAGATAACCGTATCGTGTTTGTCATTCCTTATATGGAAGACTTCTCAATTATTGGTACCACTGATGTTGAATATGTTGGTGACCCACGTAAAGTGGCGATCTCTGATGATGAGGTTGATTATCTAATTGATGTAGTAAACGAACATTTTGTGAAGCAGCTTGCGCCAAGTGATGTTGTTTGGACTTACAGCGGTGTACGGCCATTGTGTGATGATGAATCTTCATCTCCACAAGCAATCACACGTGATTACACATTAGAAATAGAGCAAGCAGGCACACAAGCACCATTGCTATCTATTTTTGGCGGAAAGTTAACGACTTACCGTAAACTGGCTGAATCTGCGATGAAATTGATTTCACCATACTTTGATAAATTAGGTGATTCATGGACGGCGGATACAGCATTGCCAGGTGGTGACTTTAGCTATCCACGTACGCAGTTAGTTGAGAATATTTGTTCACAGCATTTATGGTTAAACCCTGAAACGGTTAAACGCTATGTGAACCAGTTTGGTACAGATACTTGGAAATTATTCGCTGATTGTAAATCTGAGGCTGATTTTGGTATCCACTTTGGCCACGGTGTTTACAGTCGCGAACTTGATTACTTGATTGAAACAGAATTTGCCAAGAAAGCTGAAGATGTTTTATGGCGTCGTACTAAGCTTGGTTTGTACTTAAATAAAGAGCAGCAAGCAGCTATCACTGACTATATTAATGCCAAAGTCGTGAAGCTTAATCCGGTAAAGCTAGATAAAGTTGGTTAATTGCGTAACTCACTGCGTTGATTGATCAACTGACACTAAAGCGCTACTAATCATTGATTAGTAGCGCGTTTTTATATCTGCAATGTAAGGTTAGGGGGCGTATTCTAACTACATGCCTGCATAATTGGGACCACTCCCCCCCTCCGGAGGTGTCCATACTATATTTTGTGCTGGGTCTTTAATATCGCAAGCTTTGCAGTGGATACAGTTTTGCGCATTGATTTGGAATTTTACTTCTTGGTTAATAGTCACTATTTCATAAACCGCAGCAGGGCAATAACGTTGCGCAGGCTCTGCAAAGCGGGGGAGATTTGCGCACATGGGGACGCTGGGATCGGTCAGTTTAAGGTGACAAGGTTGGTCGGCATCATGCTGGATATTGGTTAAGAATACCGAGCTTAAACGATCAAATGTTATTATATTGTCTGGTTTAGGGTAAGAGATCGCTGACGATTTTGTTATTTTCTGTAATTGGCTATGGTCTGGTTTTGAATCGTGCATGGTAAAAGGTAAGCTTTTATGTAGTATGTTTTGTTCAAACCAAGTAATACCTAACATGGCATTGCATCTGTGGGTGATAGGCGCGAAATTACGGGATTGATATAACTCCTGATATACCCACGAGGCTTCATATAATAGAGTGAAATGTTCGAGGCTTGACTTGCTTGTTATTACAGGTACTTCTTTGCCTTTTACAGCATTGATATGTGCTGATTTATAACGCGTTAGCGACATAGCTGAAAATACCGCTTCTGCACCTATCATGCCTGTTTTCATTGCAGTGTGCGTGCCTTTTAATTTAGCTACATTTAGCGTACCAGCATCGCAACCGAGTAATAAGCCGCCGGGAAATACCATTTTTGGTAATGAGTTATAACCTCCCTTGGTGACCGTTCTTGCGCCGTAAGCAAGGCGTTTACCGCCTTTCAGGTAGCGATTAAATGCAGGATGTAGTTTAAGTCGTTGGAATTCTTCGAAAGGACTGAGGTAAGGGTTCTGATAATTCAAATCAGTGATCAAACCAACATACACCTGATCTTTACCTAAGTGATATAAAAAAGCACCTCCAGTGGCTCCGTGTTCAGCTAATGGCCAACCGATACTGTGCATGACTAACCCTGGTTGATGGAGATCGGGATCGATTTGCCACAGTTCTTTAATACCCAACCCGTAATGCTGTGGGTCTACGTCATTATCTAATTGGTATTTTTCGATTAATTGTTTGCCTAAGTGACCGCGTGAGCCTTCGGTAATTAAGGTATATTTACCGTTCAGTTCCATACCTGGCATGAAGTTGTCTTTCTCTGCGCCGTGCTTATCGCGACCCATATCGCCAGTGATAATCCCTTTAACACTACCGTTGTCATCAAATGTTAATTCGTTGGCGGTAAAGCCGGTGAATACTTCGACGCCTAAATCTTGTGCTTGCTGTGCTAACCAGATACATAACTCTCCGAGACTGATGATGTAGTTATGTTTATTGTCCAAACTCGATGGCACTAACATGCTGGGAACACGGCGGGCTGTCGTGGCATTTTTTAGTAGCCAAGTTTCATCTCGTTTTACGGTATGGGTGACGGGGGCGTTTAAGTCTCGCCATTCAGGGAACAGTTCATCTAATGCACGAGGTTCAAAAATTGTACCGGCAAGAGTATGGCCACCGATATCAGCGGCTTTTTCGAGAACGCAGACACTCAGTTCTACTTCTGACTTTAGTGCTAATTGACGCAAGCGACAGGCTGCCGATAATCCTGCAGGTCCAGCGCCGATTATCACAACATCAAATTCCATTGATTCACGTTTCACGATTAGCATCCTTATTCAATCACTTACATTAAGTATTGTGTATGTTTGAATAAGCGCCAACGATATTAACGATAACAATTAACTGGTTGAATTTGTGGGATAAGTTAACATTTTCAAATGAAAATAAACGCCGAGGTTAAAATAATCAGTACAATAGTATTCACTCTATTCAATCTACTTGTTTAATTTGAGGTTTTATTATGTTTAAAAAAGCCCCTTTAGCGATGCTGCTAGCGATGGCACCTTTCAATACGTTTGCGGCTGAGTGTGGCTCAGTGACAATCGCGGATATGGACTTGGGTAGTGCAACCTTAGTCGCTAATATTGATGCTTTCATCCTAACCAATGGTTATGGCTGTGATGTTGAAATTGTCCCTGGTAATTCGACGATAACCGCGACGTCGATGATCGAAAAGAATAAACCTGATATCGCGCCGGAATTTTGGACAAATCAGATACGATCTACATTAGCAAGAGGTGGCGAAGAAGGCCGTATTGTTGTTGCGGGTGATCTATTGAGCGATGGCGCGGTGTCTGGCTTCTGGGTACCTGCATATATGGTAGAGAAAGATCCCTCGTTAGCCACGCTAGCAGGGATTAAGGCAAACGCCAAATTGTTCAAGCATCCTGAAGATCCAACTCGTTCAGCATTTATGGCTTGCCCTGCGGGTTGGACGTGTCAGATATCCACGACTAATTTATTTAATGCAATGGGTCTTGCTGATTATGGTTTTGATTTAGTTGATCCGGGTTCTGGTGCTGGTTTAGCTGGTTCTATGGTTAAGGCTTACGAAAATAAAGCAGCGTGGTTTGGTTATTATTGGTCACCAACTGCGATGATGGATAAATATGAAATGGTACGCGTTGATTTTGGTACTGGTTTTGACCGCGATGAATTTGAAAATTGTACCATTATTGAAGGTTGTGAAAACCCGAAAGTGACCGATTATCCAGCTGCGCCTGTACAAAGTATTGTTACTACTGACTTTTCTAAGAGAGAGCCTGCGGTTATGCAGTATCTTTCCAAGCGTTCGTTTACGAATGAGCAAATGAACCAGCAGTTGGCCTGGATCGACGAAGAGCAAGCTGATGGTGACTACGCTGCAGAAAACTTCTTATTGAATAATAAGTCGATGTGGGGTCAGTGGGTAACAAGCGATGCGGCTAAAAAAATTGATGCAGCATTAGCTAATTTATAATCTAGCAAAGGAAGTTGAAATGCTTCCTTTTTAGTATTTTGCTTCATGATGTTTTGTGTTCGGGGGATTGCAACGTTGAACTAAAGCGCAATAACTCAGTCAGTATTGGTATCGCAATCTATGTTGGTTGCTGGGTTAATGACTTGATTTTTGTTAATGAATTCAATTAATACAGGGGGTTATCATGAAGCGCACTCTATTACTTGCCGCATTCAGTCTCAATTCATACGCTTATGATGGTGTATATAACGATGCTGAAATCCATTTTGTTGATTACTTTCAACGTACCAACGGTGTTTCAGCATTAATTGAAGTAATGGACAAGAGCAACATCAATCATGCTTTTTTAATGGGAATGCCGGTTAAGAAAAAATGGAGTTCATTTGATGAGGCTGAACCTGATTTTGTTTTTGGCGATGATTCTCCCGTTTATTATTACTCATATACTGACTCTATACTCGTCAATCATTTATCCAAATCGAAGTATCAAAATCGATTGCATCCTTTCATCACGGGCTTTAACCCAACAGACTTATTTGCAGCAGAGCACATTGAAGAGTTGCTTAGAAGTAACCCCGGCTTTTGGAAAGGTATCGGGGAAATACTAACCCGCCACGATACTTTATCGAAGCTGACACTTGGTGAACAATCGAGGGCCAATCATCCTGCCCTGATGAAAGTTTATAAGGTTGCAGCAAAGTATAATCTTCCCGTTATTCTGCATTCAAACATCACTTCGGAACGGGAAAAATCACCACTTTACAAATCAGAGCTTGAAGAAGTGCTAGTCAAAAACAGAAAGACCAAATTTATATGGGCGCATGGCGGCAGTAGCTCGACATTATTAAAATCTCAACGTCTTGATTTTCTCATTGATGAAGCCCGAGATCTGCTCGAAGAGAATGATAACCTTTACATTCTGGCATCATGGACGTTATTAGATATCATAGTCAAAGATGCTAAGTCTAAAGAAGAGTGGCTAGCGTTAATTACTGATTACCCTGAGCGATTTATGATCGGCTCTGATGTTGTTGGTAAGTTTAAAAATACCGGGAAACTGTTGAGTAAGTGGGATGAGGTACTTGATCTTCTACCTAAGGATATCGCTAATAAAATGGCTGAAAAAAATATGTTATCGATGATAAATATAGCTGAATAGCAATATAATTAAGGTATGTGACAACCAAGCATCCAAAAAAATTCAATCTTTGATTTTTCTTATAACCTGAAACTATATTTGGAAAAATCATTCTCCTCGACAATATCGTCCTCAATTGCATGTAGCCATGCCTGGGAATAATACTCTTCGTCGGAGGGGCTGTGATCAACAGTGTCCAAATTGATTTGGTAAGAGGCTATTACCATATCGGTGTCATTTTTAATGATTGAAATTTTCATAACGCACCCTTGATTCACTGATTAAAGTTATATGACTAATTATAGCTACATAATAGTAAGTACAACCTCTAATCCTTACTTTATTCACTTCCTACCCAATTCCGTAATATTTAATGCTGCGTAATGTGTAAATTTGAAGATCAATATATCCACCTAGCGGAGCTCCCTAGTTTTACTGAAAATTCATCACTGTCGAATAAACGCACAAAACCTTCATTACTTATTCCTTTTTCACAAATAACCAAAATATTATTTAAAGTCGCGTCTTTACCGCTAACGTTTAACATAACTATGTTCTCCAATATTGTGATGACATCAAATCTAAATTAATTCAGGAAGCGTTAAGTCATACCATTTGATCAAATCAAAATTTCAACCGAAAGTCCACAGACGCAAGATAAGTAATCGTGCAGTGTTCTACACTTAGATTATAGCCAATGTCAGGAAGGTGTCGCAGTATCGCCACGCCTATATAGCCATAACTACTACACCTATTCCCCCATCTAATCCATTAATGTGAGTAAACTATGACAAGTCATCAGCTGTTGAATTCACGTATAATTGATCGCCAAGTTACCAACGAAATTTTAACGCAAATTGATCAGACTAAGAAAATAAAACTAGCTTTAGTTGTGCAAGGGGGTGGGCAGAGAGGCATATTCACCGCAGGCGTATTTGATTATTTTCTTGATGCGGGCTTTGACCCTTTTGAACTGTATATAGGTACCTCTGCGGGCGCACTTAATCTCTCGTCTTTTATTAGCCGCCAGTCTAAATTTGGCTACAATTTTATTGTTAATTACACCACAGATGATGAATTCTTCAGTCTCTACAAATACTTGAGAAAACAAAAGCCGATGAACTTAGATTGGGCGTTGGATGCTGTATCGGCAAAGGGCCTGACGCCACTGGATATCATCACAGCGCGGAAGAATTTACAGTATCGTCAGGCCTTTGCGTGCGCAACCCGAAAAGATACCATGCAAGATACTTATCTGCCGCTGTATCAACAAAACTGGAGAGAGGTCCTTCGGGCAAGCTGTGCGGTGCCTATTTTATACAACAAAAAAATTAATTTTAATGATCTGGAATGGGTCGATGGCGGAGTGAGTGCTTCGGTACCCGTGCAGGAAGCATGGAAACGCGGCGCTGAACTCATTGTGGTGGTGCGAACTGAACCGGTTGAAAGTGTAGACAATGGCGGGAGTGTATTGGATGACTGGCGGGAAAAAATTGAAGCGAGGTTGCCACAATATATTGAGAAACTAAGCCTGAACCAGTCGTTAGATAAATTTAAAACGATTCACGATGAGCTCACTCAGCGTCTTCTTTCTATTTCTAACAAAGGCAAAAATAGTGAAGTAATCGAAATGCTAACTCGTTATTACCAATCTTATCGTGAGTTAAATGATTTTTTGGTTAACCCGCCAGAAGGATTGACTGTCATGCAGATCGCACCAAAGAAAGTTTTACGCAGCAGGGCATTGTTGAGTGATAAGGATGACTTAGAAGTGGATTACCAAGAAGGCAAAGAGGCTGCACGTCATTTTGTAAAACACTTTGCTGATATTCTTAATGAAAAAACGACATTAAAATAATGCAGACATGTTTCTGACCGTCGGAACCGCTTTGCCAGCCCCGATTGAATTACGAGACGAAATTAAAGAGCAATTAGGTAATTAGATCGCTTATTATAATTAGGACATTAGATGAATAAAAGGTGAGCACTTAGCCAAATGCAATGCTGAAAATGTGAGCCACTTCAATTAGTTATTGGTTTTGATCGTTTATTCTAGAGCCCTACATGGATAGTAATACTTAGTTGGGGGACGAATGAATTTATTTCCACAAGATTTTTTATGGGGCGGAGCAATCGCTGCGAATCAAACCGAAGGTGCATTTCAGCAAGACGGTAAAGGACTTTCTACTGCAGACTTATTACCTAACGGGATCTTAAGCGAGCACCAAGAACGTGCGGACAAAACCGCGGGCATTAAAGATCTTGCGATCGATTTTTATAATCGCTATCCAGAAGACATTCAATTATTCAAAGAGATGGGCTTTACCTGTTTAAGGTTATCGATTGCGTGGACGCGTATATTCCCGAACGGTGATGAAAGTCAAGCCAATGAAGCGGGTTTGGCATATTATGACCGTATCTTTGATGAATTAGCCAAGCATGAAATTAAACCTTTTGTCACCTTATCGCATTATGAAATGCCTGTGAGTCTCGTTGAAAATTATGGCGGTTGGGCTGATAGAAAACTGGTCGATTTTTTTGAACGTTATGCAACAGCGGTATTCGAACGTTACAAAAGTAAAGTAAAACTGTGGCTGACGTTTAACGAAATTAATATGTCTCTACACGTACCTTATACCGGTGTGGGGTTACCTGAAGCGGCGAACGAGCAAGCCATTTATCAAGCAATCCACCATCAATTACTCGCCAGTGCCAAAGCGGTGACCTTGTGTAAACAAATTATCCCAGATGCGCAAATCGGTAATATGTTATTGGGAGCGCTTAATTATCCGTATACCTGTAACCCAGCTGATGTCATGGCTGCTGTTCATGAGAATAACAAGTGGTTGTTTTTTGGTGACGTGCAAACTCGCGGTAGATATCCTGGTTATATGTTACGTTATTTTAGAGATAATAATATTGAAGTTGTTATGGAAGAGGATGATTTAGATATCCTTGCGAATGCCAGCGTCGACTTTATTTCGTTTAGTTATTATGCCAGCGGTTGTGCAAGTGCAGATCCTAAGCAAAAAGAAGTTGGTAATATTATTGGCAGTGTACCAAATCCGTATTTAGAGAAGAGCCAATGGGGCTGGTTAATTGACCCGAAAGGCTTGCGCATATTATTAAACTTCTTATATGACAGATATCAAAAACCATTATTTATTGTTGAGAATGGCTTAGGCGCGCGTGATGAAATAACAGCAGACGGTGAGATCATTGATGACTACCGTATTCAATACTTAAATGATCATTTGGTTCAGGCGCGTGAAGCAATTTTAGATGGTGTTGAACTGATGGGCTTCACTAGTTGGGGACCCATTGACTTAGTCGCTAATTCAACCGCCGAAATGGGTAAGCGCTATGGTTTTATCTATGTTGACCGTCATGACGATGGCAGTGGTTCACTAGAGCGTATTCGTAAAGAAAGCTTTTTTTGGTATCGTGATGTGATCGAAACTCGTGGTGCTTCGCTTAAAGTCTAACATGTGAATATCATTACTTGCGCTCATTGATAATGGGCGTATATTTTATGTTATTCACACATGCATGCAACTAAGCGAGCCGTTATGTCATCTATTCCCAATGATTTTGTAAATTATAAATCAACGCCCGTTTATACCGCTGATAATATTCCTAAAATGTTCCTGCATTTACACAACACCCGATCGGGGGTTTACGGCAAGATAAATGTTATTAGCGGCCAGTTGAAGTTTTATGGTTTTACCGAAAGACGTGGCAACATAGAACAAGAAATTGTGATTAAACAAGATGAGTCTGCGATTTCACCTCCAGAATATTGGCACAAAGTTGAATTTATGACGGATGACACAAGCTTCCGTGTTGATTTTTATGCTCAGCAGGACTCTGACATTGTCTCTGAAAACCGCTCTGAGCGTAATAATTAAAGGATCAATGCAATGTCGTCAGTAAAACCAAAATTGTACTATGTCTACGACCCCATGTGCTCTTGGTGTTGGGGTTATAAGCCTGTGTGGCATAAAATCAAACAAGCTGTTGCTGATGACGTCGACATTATTTATGTGCTAGGTGGTTTAGCACCCGATACGGATGAGATAATGCCAGAAATGATGCAGGCTCAAATAGCATCTTATTGGAAGAAGATTGAAAAGTACCTTGGTACTAAATTTAATTATGAATTTTGGACTGAAAATACACCGCGGCGTGCGACTTATCCTGCGTGTCGAGCTATTCTTGCTGCACGCTATCAGGGCGCAGAGCAAGTGATGCTCGATGCAGTACAAATGGCTTATTATCTTGAGGCCAAAAATCCCAGTGATAACCCGGTTCTGATTACTCTAGCAAAACAGCTTGGTTTAAATATAGCTCAATTTGAAATAGACTTTTTGTCTTCACAAACTCAGCAAGCGCTATTAACGGAAGTGGCTTTTGCGCGTAAGATCGGCGGTGATAGTTTTCCGTCTTTGTTTATCGATAAAGCAGGAAAGATAGTCGAAATACCAATTAATTATGAAAATGCGGATACGACAATAGGGCACTTAAAAAGTGTTATCTGATACTTTAGATTAGAGATTAGAGATTAGAGATTAG
>NZ_JASJHF010000046.1:0-29202 GCF_033791185.1 Moritella sp.
GAGTTTTATGAGCGTAATGTGACCTTAATTATTTCTGCTGAATTTGAAATGTCGGCACTCTATACTACAGGTCAATTAGAGTTTGAATTCCGCCGTTGTTTATCGCGATTACAAGAAATGCAATCGCATGAATATTTAGGGCGCGAACATTTACCTTAAACGTTGATTATTATAATAATTAGCGTGTTTTTAGCACCAAGTAGGTAGTTTTTATGCGCGTTATTCAAAAAAATACTACAAAAAACGTATTTATTTATTGAGTTGCGGTAAGTATATAGGCTATTGTTTCGGCGAGCATGGACATCAAGTGTGAAGTATATAGAGTTATTACTTCACTAAGTTCATCGCAAAGGTTTACTTTTAAAGATGAAAAGTAAGTGATTGTTAGGGCGTTAAGTAGGCTTTTAATTTAATGAATTACTCACCATATCAAATGTTTGACAGGGAATATTGGGCAGAATTACGTGAGTCAGTACCACTGACGTTATCCGCGCTCGAGTTAAAGCAGTTACAAGGTATTAATGAACGCGTTTCTATTGAAGAAGTGTGTGATATTTACTTACCACTCTCGCGCTTGCTTAATTTATATGTCACCAACCGTGTACAGCGTCGTGTCGTCCGCGATCAGTTCTTAGGCCGTAAAGTGGGGAAGGTACCCTACATTATTAGTCTTGCTGGTAGTGTTGCTGTCGGTAAAAGTACCACCGCAAGGATCTTGCAAGCACTGTTGCAATGTTGGGGTGAACACCCAAACGTGGCTTTGATTACTACCGATGGCTTTCTGTATCCAAATGCTCATTTAAAAGAACATGACTTGATGAAGCGTAAAGGCTTTCCTGAAAGTTATGATATTAATGCATTAGTTAAATTTGTGGCTGACATTAAATCAGGCAATGCGCGTGTTACCGCGCCGGTTTACTCACATTTTTCTTATGATATTGAACCGGGCAAAGAAGTGGTTGTTGAACAACCAGATATCGTTATTCTAGAAGGCTTAAATGTCTTACAATCAGGTCTCGAATACCCTAATGACCCGCATCGTGTATTCGTGTCAGATTTTGTTGATTTTTCTATCTATGTCGATGCTGAAACCGAAAACTTAGAAAACTGGTATGTGCAACGATTTTTACAATTACGCGAAAGTGCCTTTACCGATTCAAGTTCCTACTTCCATCACTATGCTAAATTGGGTGAGCAGGAAGCAAAAGACGTGGCATTGAACATTTGGCGTACAATTAATGGTAAAAACTTAGTAGAAAATATCTTACCAACACGAGAACGTGCTAACCTGATACTTACTAAAGACCTAAATCATCAAGTTCATCAAGTTAAATTGCGAAAATAATATAAATTTAAGCATTTTTTTTGATACTATTCAGATGCTTTGTGATATTTATCCTATTTTTTTTAAAATATAGGTGAAATTTCACTCATTTCTCTTTATAATGCGTGCTGCCCACGAACAAGATGCTGTGGTGGTATCTTGTCCTAATGACGCCATGTATTTATTCGAAGGGATAAATAAGGTATATAGTTCATATATAGATAACTATATGTGATAGTTTAAACAAATTTTATTGGGTTCGATATAAAATGAAAACTTTTGTTGCTACACCAAGCACGATCAAACGTGAATGGTTCGTTGTTGACGCTGAAGGTAAAACTTTAGGCCGTCTTGCGACTGAAATCGCTACTCGCTTACGCGGAAAGCATAAGCCTGAGTACACTCCTCACGCTGATACTGGTGATTACATCATCGTTGTAAACTGTGAAAAAATTACTGTAACAGGTAATAAAGCGGCAGGTAAAATTTACCACTCGCACACAGGTTACATTGGTGGCTTAAAATCAATTAGCTTTGAACAGCTTATTGAAAAAGCACCTGAGCGTGTTATCCAGTCTGCGGTTAAAGGTATGTTGCCAAAAGGTCCTCTAGGCCGTGCAATGTTCCGTAAGATGAAAGTATACGCAGGTCCAGAGCACAATCATGCTGCTCAACAACCACAAGTTCTAGACATCTAATTTACGGAATTTAAGCAAATGGCAGAAAATCAATACTACGGCACTGGTCGTCGTAAAAGTTCAACAGCTCGTGTATTCATGAAAGCTGGTAATGGTCAACTAACTATCAATAAACGTTCTTTAGAAGTTTATTTTGGTCGTGACACAGCTCGTATGGTTGTTCGTCAAGCACTAGAGTTAGTTGAATTACAAGACAAAATGGACCTTAACATCACTGTTTCTGGTGGTGGTACTACTGGTCAAGCTGGCGCAATCCGTCACGGTATCACTCGCGCACTTATGGAATATGACGAAACTTTACGTCCTACTCTACGTGCAGCTGGTTTTGTTACTCGTGATGCTCGTCAAGTTGAACGTAAGAAAGTTGGTCTTAGAAAAGCACGTAAACGTCCACAGTTCTCAAAACGTTAATTCGTTTTTTGTGGCTCGCTTTATTGCGACAAAAGCCTGGCATATGCCAGGCTTTTTTTTGCCTTTTTTTTGCTTTTGCATTTAATCTGGTTGCATTTCTGTTAAATTAAATGAATCTTGTTGTTGGTGAGTGTGTTACTGATACAGAAAGAGAGCGACTTGCCCTGTTTACTGGGTGATAAGCGACAGATATTGACTTAATCACTGAAAAATCATGATTAATCTCTCATTGTCCTTGTAAAAATGTAACCAATTAATTAAAATTCAACGGCATTTATGTAACTTTTTTAGCTATTAAAAAGTTATCTTTTTTGAAATGGTATTCACTGCAAGATAATAAAAATAATTTGCGCTGAGTCCGAATGGGAGAATAATTGGATGAGCAATGCGCCTGTTGATTCTGGTCGTCGTCGCTTTTTAACTGCTGCTACTTGTGTAGTAGGTGGTGTTGGAGCTGTCGGCGCAGCCGTACCTTTTATCAAATCTTGGAACCCGAGTGCTAAAGCTAAAGCAGCTGGTGCTCCCGTTGAAGTTGATATTAGTAAAATTGAACCTGGCCAGTTAATTCGTGTTGAGTGGCGAGGCAAGCCTGTATGGGTTGTATCTCGTACAGAAAGCGTATTAAACGAACTTGAACAGCATGATGGTTCGTTACGCGATCCGGCATCAGAACAAGAACAACAACCAAGTTACGCACAGAACAAATACCGCTCGATTAAATCGGACTTATTTGTTGCCGTTGGTATTTGTACTCACTTAGGGTGCTCTCCAACTTATCTGCCTGATAGCTTTGGTGAACAAGTCGAAGGTATTTCTTCTGGTTTCTTCTGCCCATGTCATGGTTCTAAATTTGATATGGCTGGTCGTGTATTCCAAGGTGTACCTGCGCCATTGAACTTAGTTGTACCACCGCATTATTATGTGGACAATACGACTATCATAATTGGTGTGGATAAGGGAGCTGCCTAATGTTTGGTAAACTAGTCAATTGGATCGACGAACGTATCCCCATGACGGATACGTGGAATAAACATGCTGGCCAATATCCAGCACCGAAGAATTTTAACTTCTGGTACTACTTTGGCATTCTAGCGACAATTATCTTTGTTAACCAAATCCTAACGGGTATCTGGTTAACAATGAACTACAACCCATCAGGGGAAGGTGCATTTGCATCAATTGAATACATCATGCGTGATGTTGAATTTGGTTGGTTGCTACGTTATATGCACTCAACAGGTGCATCGGCATTTTTTGTTGTGGTATATCTGCACATGTTCCGTGGTCTTATGTATGGTTCATACCAGAAACCGCGTGAATTATTGTGGATCTTTGGTTGCTTAATCTTCTTAGCATTAATGGCTGAAGCGTTCATGGGTTACTTACTACCATGGGGTCAAATGTCATTCTGGGGTGCGCAGGTTATTATCTCTTTATTTGGTGCGATTCCAGTAATTGGTGATGATTTAACGCTTTGGATCCGTGGTGATTATGTAATCTCTGGCGCGACACTGAACCGTTTCTTTGCGCTGCATGTAATTGCTGTTCCACTGGTACTTGTAGTACTTGTGTTCTTACACATTGTGGCACTGCATCACGTGGGTTCTAATAACCCCGATGGCATTGAAATCAAAGAAAACAAAGATGAAAATGGCTGGCCGAAAGATGGTATTCCATTCCACCCTTATTACACTGTGCACGATACTGTTGCTGTCGTGGTGATGCTGATCCTATGTAGTATTGTGATTTTCTTCATGCCAGAAGGTGGTGGTTACTTCTTAGAAGCGCCAAACTTTGAAGCAGCTAATCCATTGAAAACACCGGACCATATTGCGCCAGTGTGGTATTTCACCCCGTTCTATGCGATTTTACGTGCGGTTCCGGACAAACTCGGTGGTGTGATCATGATGGGTCTTGCTATTGTGATGCTATTCTTAGTGCCTTGGTTAGATCGCGGTAAAGTGAAATCAATTCGTTACCGTAGTGTTTGGCATAAACTTAATTTAGCTCAGTTTGTTATTTGTTTCATTATACTGGGTGTATTAGGGACGTTAGCGCCAACACCTGGTCGTACAATATTGTCGCAAATTACTACATTAGGTTACTTTGGCTACTTCGCTCTACTGTGGTTATACAGTAAGAATGAAACCACCAAACCATTACCAAAAAGGGTGACAATGTAATGAAAAAATTATTTATCGCGTTACTTACCCTATTGCCAATGGCTGCATTTGCTGCGGGTAATGGCGCTCACTTAGATGAAGCTAATTATGATTTAAGAGATAAAGCATCACTGCAAAATGGTGCTAAAATCTTCATGAATTATTGTTCTACTTGTCACTCGACACAATATCAACGTTATTCACGTGTTGCTGATGATCTGGGAATTGATCGTGACGCAATGTCTGAAAACTTGGTATTTACTGGGGTTAAAGTTGGCTCATTAATGAACACGGCGATGCCTGCTGAAAGTGGTGCAAAATGGTTCGGTGCCACACCTCCGGATCTAACACTTGAAGCGCGTTTACGTGGAGCAGATTGGGTTTATACTTATCTGCGCTCTTTCTATATTGACGAAACACGCCCATTTGGCGTAAATAATGTGGTATTCCCAAGTGTCGGTATGCCGCATGTACTTGAAGAATTGCAAGGTACAGCACGTCTTTTAGAAATAAAACATAACGAACAAGAGCTAGATTTACCGGAAGGTGCTAGAATTGTTAAAGAAACCGCAGTTGTTGACGCAAATGGCGTTGCAACAGGTGAAATTCTGACTAGCTACCTAAGCCCCGATGGAAACGGTGAGTTATCAGCAGAAGAGTTTGATGGAGCTATGTTAGACTTAGTAAACTTCTTAGTTTACTCAGCAGAGCCGAATCAACTCGAACGTCAAGAAATGGGCTTCTGGGTTATTGGGTTCTTACTTATCTTACTTGTATTTGCTTGGTTCCTGAACCGCGAATACTGGCGTGATATCCATTAATCGCTGAGTGTTGCCGCATTACTTGTAAAAGTTGCTGGTAAAAGAATTACGTACCGCCAATGCTAGTTTAGGCTATCATTGGCGTTTGTGTTTACAATTTATTGGAGGTGGCATGGCTTTAGCTGCTAATAAACGTTCAGTTATGGTGTTATATTCGGAACCGACTGACCTATATAGTCATCAAGTCCGAATCGTCTTAGCTGAAAAAGGCGTAAGTGTTGATATTCATCAGGTTGATCGTAATAACCTGCCTGAAGATTTAATTGATTTAAATCCATACCAAACTGTACCAACATTAATCGACCGTGAATTAACATTATATAACTCACGTATCATCATGGAATATCTGGATGAGCGTTTTCCGCATCCACCTTTGATGCCGGTTTACCCTGTTTCTCGTGGTAGCAGTCGTCTCATGATGCACCGTATCGAAAACGATTGGTACTCATTGGTTACTAAGATCATGAAAGGCTCAGTTGAAGAAGCGGCTGTAGCGCGTAAGCAGCTACAAGAAGCATTAATGAGTATCAGCCCAATTTTTGCTGAATACCCATACTTCATGAGTGAAGAATTCAGCTTAGTTGATTGCTACATGGCGCCGTTATTATGGCGTTTACCTGAACTAGGCATTGATCTTCCAGGTCAAGCTGCGAGTGAGTTAAAGAACTATATGTTACGAGTATTCGATCGTGAATCATTCCAAGCATCTTTAACTGAACAAGAACGCGAAATGAGAATGTTAGTATAAGTTATGGATAAAATGACCCCCATTCGCCCTTACTTATTACGTAGTCACTATGAGTGGTTACTTGATAACGACTTAACACCACATATCGTTGTTGATGCGCATATTGCTGGTGTTTACGTGCCACAACAGTTTGTTCAAGATGGCCAAATCGTGTTGAACATTGCACCTAGCGCTGTAGTTGCTTTTGAGTTAAACAATACTGCATTGAGCTTTAATGCTCGCTTCGGTGGAGTACCGTTTGATGTTTATGTGCCGATTGCGGCGATTACTGCTATCTATGCGCGTGAGAACGGTGCTGGTAGTATGTTTGAACCTGAACAAGCATATATAGATCAAGCTGAGCAAGAGAGCGTACAAGCAGCTGTTGAGCCAAGTGAAGAGAAAAGTCCCCCTGCGTTGGTCAGTGCACCTGCTGCGAGCTCTGAAAGTAAGAGTGAAGCGACAGAACGTCCTAAACCAACTAAAGGTAAACCCGCATTACGGGTCATTAAGTAACATAACACTTAATTAACTAATCTATGCAGTACTTGAATGTGTCGACGGGCATTATTCAGTACTGCATTTTTTATTTGATATAGCCAATCTTTGCTTGATTAGCGATACTCGAATACTTTAATGACTTTATCGACACCAACCACATAGCGTGCGGCTTCTGCCAGTTGATCGCCTTGTGCTTTCGTCACTCGACCAATCAAAAACACTTCCGCATTTTCGGTGATCACTTTGACTTTCAGTGGTTCAACATCTTTCAGATTAAGAATACTGGTTTTTACTTTGGTGGTTAACCAAGAATCTTTGCTCGCGCGTTCAAATGAGATTGGTGGGCCTAAACGGATCTG
The DNA here is from genome assembly GCF_033791185.1 of Moritella sp. GTDB lineage: Bacteria > Pseudomonadota > Gammaproteobacteria > Enterobacterales > Moritellaceae > Moritella. The sequence goes on from NZ_JASJHF010000046.1 coordinate 7,004, forward strand.
GTTATATACCTGCTGCACTGATGCGGTCTCGGCAGCAATCGTCACGATTTTCTGACGTTCAGCCTCGGTTCCTACCTGACCAGATAGCAGCACTTTACTGTTATTAGTGAGGATATGCAGGTTATTATTGAGCAACAATTGTTTATTGCTGTCATTGAGGCCTGCGGTGATATCAAGGGTAATGGTTTCATCATCAATTAACTGGCTGAAACTACCGTTGTTACTACAGCCTTGAATTGCACCACAGCTAAATAACAGCACACTGAACGTCAACCATGATTTTAATTTATTTGTTAATATCATACTTATTCTTCGTGCCCTTGTTGGGGGAATAAAGTTTGATCAATAATGTCACACAGGCAGTTAATGATCAGTGCGTGTACTTCTTGTATTCTTGCTTCTCGGCGTGATGGCACGCGAATTTCGGCATCATGTGGACCCAATAACCCCGATATTTCACCACCATCTTTACCGGTTAAGGCCACGATGGTCATATTGCGAGTAAGGGCGGCTTCAATTGCTTTAATCACATTGCGGCTATGGCCACCTGCGGAGATAACGACCAGAATGTCACCGTCATTACCCAGGGCACGCACTTGCTTAGAGTAAACCATATCGAAACTAGTGTCGGTACCAATGGCTGTCATTAAGGTACAGTCAGGAGTTAATGCCAGCGCGGGTAAACTAGGGCGTTCTGTTTCATAGCGGTTTAATAATGATGCCGAGAAATTTTGCGACAAACTGGCTGATGCACCGTTACCACAAATTAAGATCTTGTTACCGTTTAATAGGCATTGTGCCATCATCATGGCTGAGTTTTGAATATATTCGGGTAATGCCTCGGCTGCGGCGATCTTGGTTTGAATACTTTCAGTAAAATTTTCTTTAATTAGCTCTAACATGGGTATCTACTCTAAAAAGCATTGGTTATCCATTGAATATTATCACTGGAACCTTCAATGGCGATCACGTCGAAACGGCAAGGGGTATAGTTTTCATTTATTCCGTGGCGCACCATATAATATTGCGCTGTATAACGCAATTTTCGTTGTTTTGCGATTGGAACTGCAGAAATTGCACCACCGTAATGGGTGTATTGGCGATATTTTACCTCGACAAATACCAAGGTGGGTAGTGCTGTTGCTAATTTTGTGTCACAGCTCGCGCCGTGCTGGCAAATTAGATCAATTTCACCTTGTCGGCAAGCAAAATTTCGCGCCAAAATAATTAAACCTTGGCGCTGTAAGAATTCAGCCGCTATGCCTTCAAAATATTCACCGCGTTTACGGGGCTGCTTTTGTTTCAGGGTTAGTATCCTCAAGTATGATCTTACCTGAACGATACTTTGCCCAGCTAAACTCACGTTCAATAATGCCTTCATCATTAATGTACAAAATACCGGTCTGGCCAGCTAAGCGTAAATTAGGAAAATTACGTAGTTGTAGCACGTTAGGTATTAATTGAAATGAATCGTAGCCCATTGCAAATAAGTTTTGCTGGATTTTCGACATATTTGGCCACAATGCCAAAGTTTGTTGTTTCAGTTCGCGATCTGGATTCAACAACCAAGGCATGTCACTAAAAATCAAACCATTGAGATCACGGCTTTGGCTTTTTGAAAGATTGTTGCCATGCGTACGTGAGCTCGCATATACCGCCACTTGCTGTGCATAAGGGTTCTGAGTCGTAATAATGTAAGGGATTGCTAACATGGCTTCAGAAGGTGTAGCAATAATATAAATCGCATCAATGTCGCGGCGGCTACGGGTTTTTGCTTTAACGTCCGCGCCAACGAGGTTTTGCATTAAACTAATGCGTTGATTACTCGAGGTCACAGAAAACAGCGAGGTCACCGTTTTTTGCATATCGCTACGACTTTTATATTTATACGTTTCGCTAGATCCTTTAGTCAGAGATTGCCATTGCTTGGTAAACTCAGCAGATAAGCGCTCCCCGGTACGGTTATTTGGCGCCAGTACTAGAGGTTGCTTGATGCCATCATGATGCATTTTTTTGGCGGCGGCAATGGCTTCGTCATTTGAACTCAATGAGAAGTAATAGATATTTTCTGCTGTCTGTATTTCTGCTGCGGGCAGTTTATTTAATGACATTAATGGCACGTCTTTCACGAGCGGTAATACTTTGGTTAAATTTGATTTTAACAGTGGGCCAACAACAAAATCGGCACCATCATCGATAGCTTGTAAGTATAACTCATCGGCACTCAAGGCGGCGGTATCATAGAAACGTAAATCGATACTTTTGGCCGCGTCATCTTGATAGTAAGCACTTAGCATACCGTCTCGAATCGCTTTACCTGCAACAGCGCTTTTACCCGTTAATGGTGCCAAAACGGCAATTTTACTTGGTGCGTAAGGAGTGATTGCCATTGCTTTAACCAACTCGGCAGGAAACCCATTCCATGCTGGGTGTTGTGGGTAAGCCGTTTTCCATGTTTGTAAATGGTCGATTAACAATTGTGGCTCAGTACGATATTGTTGTGCCAGCGCCGCTAATTGATACCAGCCTGCTAATGTCGGACTTTCAGTGTTAAAACGTAGGGTTAATGATTGTAATTCAGCGAGCGGTATTACCGAAACCAGTTGCCATAAATGGCTATTGTTAGTGCTGTGCAGTTCAGCATCAAGAAAGTCATTTAAAGTGACACGGTATGCCACTGCTTTAGCATTATTATTTAGCAATTCGGCAATTATCGCATTTAATAAATAGTAACGTTGCCAATGGGCTTGTTCAGCTGTATCTAATGTAGGATTAAAGTTGAGCACGTTTGCCGCATCTTGATAACGCTTTTCGAGTAAGTAGGCTTCTGATCTTATCAGAGCAACTTCAAATAATTGCTGCTTTGATAATGGATTACGCTCCACAGAAAGCAAGATATCAAGTGCTGGCTGTGAGTGGCCTTCGGCAATCAGAGCGCGTGCCGATAATAACTGCCACGAGATGACTTGTGGTTTATTCGCTAATGCGATCTTATCAATGTAGTATTGTGCAGGCTGATCAATTTGTGTCAGTACGTCTGGTGCAACGATTGATTGTGGTTTCGATGTTGCTTTTTCAGATGTTGTGGTACTTGAACACGCGCTGAGCAGTAAACTCAAGCTTAAAAACATAATCAAGCGGGAATAGCTGTGCTTAGATTCCATTGGTGTATTATCCTGCAAAAGAGATTTATAATACCCCTATACTAAAGCATCATCGCTTAACAAAAAACTACCCATGAGAATGAAATGTCTGAACAAGCAACTTTATTTATCGTTCCAACCCCGATTGGCAACCTTTCTGATATCACTGAACGTGGTTTAGAAATACTAAGAAGTGTTGATTTAATTGCGGCAGAGGATACCCGTCACACAGGTAAACTGTTAAGTCATTATCAAATTAAGACTAAAACATTTGCGTTGCATGATCATAATGAACAGCAAAAAGCAGAATATTTAGTATCAAAATTACAATCTGGTATCAGTATCGCCTTGGTTTCAGATGCTGGCACCCCACTGATCAGTGATCCAGGTTATCATTTGGTGAATACCTGTCGTGCACATGGCGTGAATGTTGTGCCACTACCGGGGGCGTGCGCCGCAGTTACCGCGATGAGTGCTTCTGGTTTACCGTCTGATCGTTTCTCGTTTGAAGGTTTTTTACCATCAAAAGAAAAAGCCCGTAACGACAAAATTACGGAATTGAAAGAAGAAACCCGCACGATGATTTTTTATGAATCACCGCGTCGTCTGCAATATACCTTAGATGCATTAACGGCGATCATGGGCCCTGAACGTGAAGTGTGTGTTGCGCGCGAAATAACCAAAGCGTTTGAAAGTATTACCACTATGCCTGTGGGTGAGCTTGCGGCATGGGTTGCTGAAGACAGTAACCGTAGCCGTGGTGAAATCGTATTGTTGGTTTCTGGTTATAAACCGACAGGTTTAGAAATTCCAGCTAAAGTACTGAATACACTTAAATTATTAAATGAAGAACTGCCATTGAAAAAAGCCGCTGCATTAACCGCGGAAATTCACGGCGGCAAAAAGAACGCCTTGTATAAATGGGGTTTAGAAAACTTCGATTAATCACTGGATTTTCTGGGTTAGATTATGTATTATCCTCCGCCTTGGAGTTGGTCAGACAATCGCTGCTTTATGACTCGGTATTTATATCGAGGTTATAGAGGGGAGGAAAGTCCGGGCTCCACAGGGCAGGGTGCCAGGTAACGCCTGGGAGGCGCAAGCCTACGACAAGTGCAGCAGAGAGAAGACCGCCGATGGCTTTTTCGAAAGCACAGGTAAGGCTGAAAGGGTGCGGTAAGAGCGCACCGTGCGGCTAGTAATAGTTCGTAGCAGGGTAAACTCCACCCGGAGCAAGACCAAATAGGCTTTCTATAGGCGTGGCCCACGCTGAAAGCGGGTAGGTTGCTTGAGTCTGTGAGCGATTGCAGACCTAGAGGAATGATTGTCCACGACAAAACCCGGCTTATCGACCAACTCCAAGAACCTTTCTACTCAGTACTGTGTAGTTAGGTTCTTGTTTTTCTTTCTTCGTACTACCTTCATTATATTTACGCTCCCATAACTAGACCTTTTACGCTACAATAACCTTTTTTAGCACCTGCTATTATTTAAAGTATTTTTAAGAGCTTTCATCGCCATGACACAAGAATTTGCACACGTATCCGTTTTACTTAACGAAACCGTCGCTGGACTCGATATAAAACCGGATGGTATTTACATTGACGGTACTTTTGGTCGCGGTGGTCACTCACGCTTTATTTTATCGCAACTTGGTGAAAATGGTCGCTTAATCGCAATCGATCGTGATCCAGAGGCGATTGCTGTCGGTGAAGCGCTAAAATTAGAAGACCCACGTTTTGATATTGTTCACGGACCTTTCTCTGGTATCGCTGAATATATGGAAACTAAAAATTTAACAGAACAAATTGATGGGGTGTTATTAGACCTTGGTGTGTCTTCGCCACAATTAGATGATGCATCACGTGGTTTTAGTTTCTTACGTGATGGCCCGTTAGACATGCGCATGGACCCAACATCTGGTATCAGTGCGGCAAAATGGTTAGCAACAGCGGACTATGATGATATCGTTTGGGTATTAAAAGTATTCGGTGAAGAGAAATTTGCCCGTAAAATTGCCCGTGCGATTGTATTCGATCGTGATGGTACGCCATTTGAAACAACGTCACAGCTAGCGGGCTTAATTTGCCGTGTGGTGCCGAAATCAAAGAAAGAAACCAAGCATCCAGCCACGCGTTCATTCCAAGCGATCCGTATTTATATTAATAGTGAGTTAGAAGAAATTGAACGTGCATTAGCCGGCGCATTACAATGCCTCAAACCTGGTAGTGGCCGTTTATCTGTGATCAGTTTCCATTCGCTAGAAGATCGCCTTGTCAAACAGTTCATTCGTAAACAAGCTCGTGGTAAAGAAGTGCCATACGGCTTACCTATTATGCAAGAAGAAATTGATAAAAGCCGCACCATGAAAGCGGTGGGTAAAATGCTAAAACCTTCGGAAGCTGAATTAGAGCTAAACCCTCGAGCACGTAGTTCAGTATTACGCGTGGCGGAGAAGTTGTAATATGTTCGGCATTAAGTGGGATTTAGGTAGGGTCATCATGACTGACATCGGCCAACATAAGCGTGTCGTTAGTCTGTTAGTTGCCATCTTAATTTCCGCTTTTGCCGTGATCATGTTAACCCATGAGACTCGTTTATTGACTAATAATAAAGAACACCTACTAACTCAGCGTGATTTTACTGATATTGAATGGCGTAACTTATTGTTAGAACAAAGTACGTTGGAAGAACACAGTAAAATAGAATACATCGCAAAACACAAACTCGGCATGTATCGACCAAGTACCGCTGAAGAGCAACTGGTGACACAGCAGTGACAAATCGTAAAAATACCCCTAATGAAGAACAAAAAAACTTTATCCTTTGGCGCTATCACTTAGTTGTCGTCGTTGTGGTGATCATTTTTTTATGTCTGCTTGCTCGTACCGCTTATATCCAAGTAATTAATCCTGAACATTTAAGAAAGCAAGCTGATATGCGCTCATTACGGGTGGCATCACAACAAGTCCAGCGTGGCATTGTTACCGATCGTAATGGCGTTGAATTAGCGGTTAGCGTACCTGTAATGGCAATCCATGTTGATCCTCGTACGATTAAGAATAAAAATAGCTTTGATAAGAAGCGCGCATGGCAAGCATTTGCAGAAATTCTAGATCTTAATCTTGCAGACCTACAGGCGAAGATCATGGCTTCCAATGGCCGCTTTATGTATATCAAGCGCCAAATCAGTCCCGCCGTCGCGAAATATGTTGATGAATTAAAATTAGTCGGGGTAAGTCTCGCGCCAGAATCACGTCGGTTTTACCCAACGGGTGAGGTCAGCGCACAAGTGGTTGGTATGACTAATATCGATGACAAAGGTATTGAGGGCATTGAAAGGGCTTATGATGATTTTCTTACCGGCACGGAAGGAAAACGTATCGTTCGTAAAGACCGTTTAGGTAATGTCATCGAAGATATTTCGGTTATTCAGCAAAGTGAACAAGCCAATAATATCCAATTAAGCATCGATCAGCGTATCCAGTCATTAGCTTATCAGCGTTTAAAAAAAGCGGTGAAATATAATGGTGCGATATCAGGTTCGTTAGTGATGATTGATGTTAAAACTGGGGAAATATTAGCGATGGTCAATAGCCCGTCGTTTAACCCTAATAATCGCAGTAAATATGATAGTTATAAATTAAAGAATCGCGCTATCACAGATAGCTATGAGCCGGGGTCTACGATTAAACCTTTGGTCATTGCGAGTGGTTTAGATAATGGTATTATTGCTGCCGATTCCTTGATTGATACCTCCCCTGGTCGCATGCGTTTAGGTGGCCGTTTAGTACAAGATGTCCGTAACCGTGGCAAGATGACACTGGGTGATATTTTACGCTATTCATCGAACATGGGCGTGAGTAAAATCGCCCTGAAACTCGGCCATCAACGTCTGTTGGATACTTATCATCAGTTTGGTTTTGGTAATGTCAGTAGCTTGACTTTAAATGGTGAAAGTCGCGGTTATATGCCTCGTCGTACACGTTGGTCAGAATTTGAAAATGCTACATTATCATTTGGTTATGGCATGCAATCGACCACATTACAGCTTGCCCATGCTTATGCTACGATCGCCTCGGGTGGTTTATACCGACCATTGACGATTAGAAAGTTAGATACCATGCCATTATCAGAACGGGTATTATCTGAAAACCACGCACAAGCGCTATTGAGTATGATGGAAAGCGTGGTTGAAAAAGGTGGTACGGGCGATAAAGCGCGTATTGATGGTTATCGCGTCGCGGGTAAAACTGGTACCTCTCGTAAAGCGATTGCCGGTGGTTATGGCGATGATTATGTAGCCTTATTTGCTGGTGTCGCACCTGTGTCCAATCCACGATTTGCATTAGTTGTGGTAATTGATTCACCAAGTGGTGATCGTTATTACGGTGGTGTCATTGCTGCTCCGGTATTTGCCGAAGTGATGGAAAGAACACTGCAAATGTTAAATGTAACACCAGATGGAAAACAATCATTAACGGTAACTGCCAAAGACTCTTAAAAATTAAAGGGCGCTCAGACGTTAAGGACTGTTTGGTGCAAAAGATTGTTAAATTCTAACGGCTTTAAATATTAAGGGTTTTGAAATGAATTCGTCATGTCGAGTGTTATCTCTACAAGCGTGGAATATTGATCTTGAATTAGCGGTTAATGCCTTGATCATTGATAGCCGAAAAGTGCAAGTCGGTGATTGCTTTGTTGCGGTCAATGGCCATGCACTTGATGGTCGCCGCTTTATCAGCAAGGCATTAAAAAATGGCGCAACGGGCGTACTTAAAGATGCTGATACAGCCGCTGAACATGGTCATATCGACTATATCGAACAGATTCCTGTTATCTCTTTCTTTGGTCTTAATCAGGCTTTATCGGCATTAGCAGATGATTTTTACCAGTCCCCTTCACAGCAATTAAAACTGATCGGTGTTACTGGTACCAACGGTAAAAGTACCATAACTCAGATAATTGCTAATTGGGTGACTTTGTTAGCAGGTAAAGCCGGCGTGATGGGCACCATAGGCAATGGTTTATTTGATCAGTTAATACAAACAGAAAATACCACGGGTAGCGGTTTAGATGTACAAGCCGAAATAGCCAGTCAACTGCAGCAAGGTGCAGAGCTGTGTGCCATGGAAGTATCTTCCCACGGTTTGACCCAAGGTCGCGTTAGTGCTCTGGATTTTGATGTGGCATTATTTACTAACCTCACCCGTGACCATCTTGATTACCATGGTGATATGGATACTTATGCTGGTGCCAAGAAAATCTTATTTCAAGGTGCGGTAAAACATAAGATCCTCAATGTTGATGATGCTTACGGTAAGTTATGGGCACAACAATGGCCTGATGCGATCCAGTTTTCGGTGCAACAAGATTTATCTGCGCATACTGGCGCTTTTTTATATTGCCGTGAATTAAGCTTTGATACCGCCGGTTTTAGTTGTGAATTAAAAACCAGCTGGGGTGAGGGAAAGCTACAATGTGGCTTGATCGGTGAGTTTAATGCTTCAAATGTGATGGCGGCTTGCGCGAGTTTATTAGCGTTAGGTTATGATTTTAAATCGTTATTAGAAGTAGCACCAAAATTATCTGCAGTATGTGGTCGTATGGAATTATTTAAGCAAGCAGGGCAAGCGGCTTGCGTGGTTGATTATGCCCATACGCCTGATGCATTAGAAAAAGCCCTGCAAGCCCTACGAGTGCACTGTGACGGTAAACTTTGGTGTATTTATGGCTGTGGTGGTGACCGTGATACAGGTAAACGACCGTTAATGGCAAAGGTAGCTGAACAATTTGCAGATCTTGCTGTCATTACAGATGATAATCCACGTACTGAGTCTGCCTCTATGATCGTAACCGATATGCTTGTCGGTCTTGCTAAGCCTGATGCTGTGCAAGTTATTCATGATCGTCGTCAAGCGATTCACTGGGCGATGAGTCAAAGTGCTGCTGAGGATATTATCTTAGTGGCGGGTAAGGGTCATGAAGATTATCAAATTATCGGTGTCAACAAGCACCATTATAGCGATCGTGAAACGATCACCGAAATGCTGGATAACCAACAATGATTAATTTAGCGTTAACTGCAATTGCGGTACAGCTTAATAGTAAATTGCAGGGGGATGACCTCGTTATCTCTGCTGTTTCTACAGATACCAGAACGATCAAAGCGGGCGATTTATTTGTGGCATTGAGCGGTGATAACTTTGATGCCAATGGTTTTGTTGCTCAAGCAGCTAAGCAAGGTGCCATCGCTGCGATTGTGACGAAAAAACAAGCCGTCGATATTCCGCAAATCGTCGTCAAAGATAGTCGTATTGCGCTGGGTTTATTAGGCAAAATGGTACGTGAACAAGTGCAGCCTAAAGTGGCGGCTTTAACTGGCAGTAATGGTAAAACCACGACCAAAGAAATGTTGGCGGCTATTTTAAAATTAGTCGCGCCGACATTAGCGACTGCTGGTAACTTTAATAATGATATCGGTGTACCGCTGACTTTATTGCGTTTACAAGCCGACGATCAATTTGCGGTGATGGAGCTTGGTGCTAATCACAAGAAAGAAATTGCTTATACCACGGGTTTGGTATTGCCAGACGTGGTGTTAATTAATAATGTTGATGCTGCTCATCTAGAAGGTTTTGGTGATTTACAAGGCGTGGCGTCGGCGAAAAGTGAAATATTATCCGGTGTTAAACAGCAAGGGTTAGCTGTACTTAACCGAGATGATAAATTTTATCAGTACTGGTTACGTAAGGTTGATGCACAGCGACAGGTGAGTTTTTCGGTTGTTGATGCTGATGCGGATTATTTTGCTGCTGATATTGAGTTTGATGACGCAGGTAATCCGGCCTTTAAGTTGTGCACGCCAAGCGCGGATTGTACTATTAACTTAGCGGTTGCTGGGCGTCATAATGTCGCCAATGCATTAGCGGCTGCGGCAATGGCCAGTTGTTTTGGTATTGATATTAATATCATTAAACTCGGTCTTGAATCGATGGTTAATGTCCAAGGGCGATTGAAAATATCGCAATTAAGCCCGCGTATTCGTATTATTGACGATACTTATAACGCCAATATTGCTTCGGTAAAAGCAGCTATTGATGTATTAACCCATTTTCCATCAACAACAGTATTAGTGATGGGCGATATGGGTGAACTTGGCAGTAGTACCGCCGATATGCATCAGCAGGTTGGCCATTATGCACAACAGCAACAGGTTGATCATGTTTATACCTGCGGTGCGTTGAGCCGTGAGGCCGCACTTACCGCGGGTGAAAGCGGGCGTGCCTTTTTAGCCCAATCTGCATTAGTTGATGCTCTTGTTGAATTAGTTACAACTGCACCTGAAACGCAGCTGTTTACCTTATTATTTAAAGGCTCTCGCAGTGCTAAAATGGAGCAAGTGATTAGCTTGTTAGCCACTAAGCTCGCTGAATCATTAGTTGAAAATACAGGAAAGGAAAGAAAATGTTAGTTTGGTTGTTCGAATCTTTAAGTGAGCATTTCTCGCTATTCAGAGTTTTTTCGTATCTCACTTTTCGTGCAATTATCACGATAATTACCTCGTTATTACTGACATTATGGATGGGCCCTAAACTTATCCGTTATTTGCAAGATATGCAGATTGGTCAAATTGTTCGTGATGATGGTCCTGAATCGCATTTCAGTAAACGTGGCACTCCGACGATGGGTGGCGTGATGATCTTGATTGCTATCTTGGTATCAACCTTATTATGGGCAAGATTAGATAATGCTTATGTGTGGGTGATGATGTTTGTGTTTGTTGCCTTTGGTACAATTGGCTTTGTCGATGATTATCGCAAAGTGATCCGTAAAGATACCGATGGTTTAATTGCCCGTTGGAAATATTTCTGGCAGTCAGCTGTGGCGATTGCGATTGCGGTTTATCTTTATGTGACAGCAGGCTCTGCAGCAGAAACAACCTTAGTGGTGCCGTTCTTTAAAGAATATATGCCAGAATTAGGTCTGATCTTTATTGTATTGACTTACTTCGTGATCGTCGGCAGTAGTAATGCTGTTAACTTAACCGATGGTTTAGATGGTTTAGCTATCTTACCGACAGTACTAGTGGCTGGCGCGTTTATGCTAGTAGCTTACTTAACTGGTAACGTAAAATTTGCTGAATATCTGTTCATTCCATACATTCCACAAGCCAGTGAATTAGTTATTGTCTGCGCCGCGATGGTTGGCGCTGGGCTGGGTTTCTTATGGTTCAATACCTACCCAGCACAGGTATTTATGGGCGATGTTGGCTCATTAGCATTAGGTGCCGGTTTAGGTACACTCGCCGTATTGGTGCGCCAAGAGTTCATGTTAGTGATCATGGGGGGGGTGTTTGTAATGGAAACCGTGTCGGTTATTTTACAAGTTGGTTCATATAAATTACGTGGTCAACGTATCTTTAGAATGGCACCTATTCATCATCATTACGAATTAAAAGGCTGGCCAGAACCTCGTGTTATTGTACGTTTTTGGATCATCACTATTATTTTAGTACTCATTGGCTTAGCCACGTTGAAGGTGCGCTAATGACACAATTATCTGAGCAGAATATGGCATCTGCTATTGTTATTGTCGGCCTCGGTCAAACCGGTCTATCTTGTGTTCGCTACTTCCTAAAACAAGGCATTGTTCCTGTTGTGGTTGATAGCCGTAATGCACCTCCGGGGCAAGATGAACTACCTGCTCAGGTAACTTTGTATAAAGGCGGATTACATCCCGAGGTCTTATTACAAGCGAAACAATTAATTGTTAGTCCAGGTATTGCGATAGCAACGCCTGAGATTGCTGCTGCACAACAAAGTGGTGTGGAAGTGATTGGCGATATTGAGCTGTTTGTGAGAGCAGCTAAAGCGCCTATCATTGCCATTACCGGCTCTAATGGTAAATCTACGGTGACCACCCTTGTTGGTGAAATGGCCAATGCGGCTGGGGTCAGAACCGCAATTGGTGGCAACATCGGTATTCCGGCATTAGACCTATTGGATTTAGATCTACGGGATGTGGCAGACCCTTACCAGCTCTATGTATTAGAACTGTCTAGTTTTCAGTTAGAAACCACCCATAGTTTACAAGCTGTTGCGGCAACAGTACTGAATGTCAGTGATGATCATCTTGACCGTTATGCTGATTTTGAAGCTTATCGTCAGGCTAAACTGTTGATTTATCAACATGCGCAAACCATAGTAACCAATCGTGACGATGGATTAACTGTGTGTGCCAAGCAAGACGGCTGTGGTGATGCGATCAAACATAGCTTTGGTGAAGATGCTGCCGATTATGGTTTGATCCAAAAGCAAGGGTCAACTTGGCTGGCATATCAAGGTGAAGGTATCATCAGCGCTGATGAATTGCAGATCACTGGTGTACATAATTGGATGAATGCTTTGTCTGCGATAGCATTGCTAGATGCTGCGGGTGTAAACAGAGTTAAAACCTTACCGGGTTTGCGCAAATTTACGGGGTTGGCACATCGTTGTGAATTTATCCGTGAATTGAATGGCGTGAGGTGGATCAATGATACCAAGGCAACCAATGTCGGCGCTGCCCTAGCTGCGCTTGATGGTCTGAAAAGCAGTGTTAAAGGACGTTTGTATTTGATTGCTGGCGGTGATGGTAAAGGGGCTGATTTTAGTCCTTTAATACCGGCATTACATGATGATATAGCGCTAACTTATTGTTTTGGTAAAGATGGTGGACGTTTTGCTGCTCTATCCGAGAATACTAAGTTGGTTGACGATTTAGATAGCGCGATTGCAGAAATTAGTCAGCTGGTGCAACCTGGCGATTGGGTATTGTTATCACCTGCCTGTGCCAGTATTGATATGTACGCTAACTTTATGGCGCGAGGCGATCATTTTAGAGCACTAGTTAAGGCATTGTAATGGAATTTTTAGCACGAACTAAAAGCTACTTATTAGGGGCTGAAGCACAGCAAGGCGCAGCCTATGATCGGCAGTTATTATTATTGGCCATTGTGTTGATGATGGTGGGTTTAGTGATGGTGGCATCGGCATCATTACCCGAAGGTATTGCTTTGGGTAACGATCCGTTTATGTTCGTGAAAAAGCATTTAACTTTTTTAACTGTATCTCTGTGTGCTGCGGTCTGTGTACTGAATGTGCCGATTGCATTTTTTGAGCGCAATAGTGTGCGTTTCTTATTTGTCGCTATCGCATTACTGGTACTGGTATTAGTGATTGGGCGTACGGTGAACGGCAGTACTCGTTGGATCTCGTTTGGGCCGTTGAATATGCAACCAGCAGAGTTCGCTAAATTTGCCTTATTTACTTATTTCTCCGGTTACCTGGTTCGTCAAAAAGATTTATTACAAGAAAGTTATAAAGGTTTTGTGAATGGTCTATTAGTCATTGCCGTTATCTCTGCATTGCTCCTTTTTCAACCTGATTTTGGCTCGGTAATGGTTATTTTAACCACCAGTGTAGCGCTGTTATTTATCGGTGGTGCAAAATTAGTCCACTTCATGGCATTATGCGTCGTGGCTATTTTACTGGGTGTATTAGCGGTGATATTATCGCCGTATCGAATGCGTCGAATCACCTCTTTCCTCGACCCTTGGGATGACCCGTTTGGTAGTGGTTATCAGCTCACGCAGTCGTTAATGGCATTTGGCCGGGGCAGCTTTAGTGGTGAAGGATTGGGTAATTCAATCCAAAAATTAGAATATTTACCAGAAGCGCATACCGATTTTGTATTTGCGATTCTTGCCGAGGAATTAGGTTTCATCGGGGTATTTATTGTCTTGATGCTGCAAATGCTCTTGGTATTTAAAGCGTTGCAAATTGGCCGTCGTAGCTTGGAGGTCGATCAATCTTTTGCTGGTTTCTTGGCAATCAGTATTGGTGTGTGGTTTTGTTTTCAAACTTTAGTGAATGTCGGTGCAGCATCGGGTTTATTACCCACCAAAGGTCTCACCTTACCGTTAGTAAGTTATGGTGGTTCCAGCTTGTTAGTCATGAGTTGTGCGGTGGCGGTATTGTTGCGGATCGATTATGAATATCGCGCACAAAAAGTGTCGATATCAACTAACACTATGAGTAACGCACCATCACATGAATGACCACAATAACTGCAATAACGAATTAAATTTCATAACCAATTAAAGAACATATTATGACAAAACGTTTATTAGTGATGGCTGGTGGTACTGGCGGTCACGTTTTTCCAGGTATTGCGGTAGCAAAATATTTACAACAGCAAGGCTGGACTATCCATTGGATTGGCACAGCTGATCGTATGGAAGCTGATTTAGTGCCTCAGCATGGTTTTGATATTTCATTTATTGATATTTCCGGTGTGCGTGGCAACGGCATTAAACGTTTATGCGCAGCGCCGTTTCGCATTTTAAAATCAGTGCTGCAGGCGCGTAAAGTGCTGCAAGACTTTAAACCGGATGTCGTATTAGGCATGGGTGGTTTTGCCAGTGGACCGGGTGGCGTGGCGGCTTGGCTACAAGGTATTCCTGTGGTTTTACATGAGCAGAATGCTGCCGCGGGTTTAACCAATCGGTTATTAGCTAAAATAGCCAAGCGGGTATTAATGGCATTTCCTGGTGCGTTTACTGATGGCGAGCTGGTTGGTAACCCAGTACGCGAAGATGTCTTAGCCTTGCATGAACAGGTTCGAGTGCGCAAAGATAAACTGACAGTATTAGTGGTTGGTGGTAGCTTAGGCGCGAAAGTATTAAACGATACCTTACCTGCTGCACTGGCGTTATTACCACAAGATAAAATTTGTGTACGTCACCAAGTCGGTAAAAACAATGCTGCCAAAGTAACCAGTGCTTATCAAACCGCTGGTGTGACAGCTGAAATATTAGTGACTGATTTTATTGATGATATGGCGCAAGCTTATGCACAAGCTGATGTGGTAGTCTGCCGCGCAGGGGCGTTAACCGTTTCCGAAGTTGCTGTTGCCGGACTACCTGCTATTTTCATTCCATTACCGCATGCGGTTGATGATCATCAGACTAAAAATGCCCAATCATTGGTGGCTGCGGATGGTGCGGTATTGATACCACAATCGCAATTTAATGCCGCTGATTTGGCTACATTATTACAGCCGTGGATTGATGACGAGTCGCACCTTGTGATGATGTCAAACGCGGCTAAAAGTGCCGCTATTCTAGATGCTACTGAGCAGGTCGCAATTGCCTGTTCAGCGTTAAGTGAAGAGAGATAAATAATGCCTGAACAAAAGATCGCACAACTCAGAACTATGGTGCCAGAGATGCGCCGTGTGAAAACCATCCATTTTGTTGGTATCGGTGGCGCAGGTATGGGCGGTATCGCTGAGGTGTTGGCTAACGAAGGTTACCAAATTACCGGTTCTGATTTAGCGCCCAATCCAGTGACAGAACGTCTGGTTAAACTTGGTGCCAAAATTAACTTTGAGCATAAAGCTGAAAATGTGATGGATGCGAGCGTTGTCGTGGTATCGACAGCGATTGATTTAACCAACCCCGAAATTGTGACGGCACATGAAAACCGTATCCCAGTGATTAAACGTGCTGAAATGCTGGCTGAATTAATGCGTTTTCGTCATGGTATTGCCATTTCAGGTACGCACGGTAAAACATCGACGACGGCACTGGTGACTGGTATTTATCATGAAGCAGGTTTAGATCCTACCTACGTTAATGGTGGCTTAGTAAAAAGCACTGGCACTAATGCCGGTTTAGGGACTAGTCGTTATTTGATTGCCGAAGCAGACGAGAGTGATGCGTCATTCTTGTTATTGCAGCCGATGGTTGCTGTGGTGACTAATATTGAAGCCGACCATATGGATACTTATGGCGGTGATTTTGCAAAGTTAGAAAAAACCTTTATTGATTTTCTCCATAACTTACCATTTTACGGTTTGGCTGTGATGTGTGCCGACGATGCGGTTATTCAAAGATTGATCCCAGATGTTGGTCGTCAGGTCGTCACTTACGGTTTCTCTGATCATGCAGATGTACGTATTGTTGATTATGTGCAACAAGGTCATCAAAGCCACTTCACTATTTGTCGTAAAGACCATGATGATTTGCGTGTGAGCTTAAACTCGCCCGGTCAACACAATGCCCTAAATGCCGCTGCAGCAGTTGCGGTTGCGACTGAAGATGGCATTGCCGATAGCGCGATTGTCACCGCATTAGCTAATTTTGCTGGTACCGGTCGACGTTTCGATCACCTTGGTGAATTTGATTCAGGTGCTGGTAATGTGATGTTGGTTGACGATTATGGTCATCACCCAACCGAGGTTGATGTTACTATTACCGCTGCACGTGCAGGCTGGCCTGAAAAACGCTTGGTATCGGTATTTCAACCACACCGTTATACCCGTACGCGTGACTTGTATGAAGATTTTGCTAACGTCTTATCAAAAGTTGATTTGTTATTATTATTAGAAGTGTATCCTGCAGGCGAAGAGCCAATCCCTGGTGCGGATAGCCGTTCATTATGTCGCAGTATTCGACAACGCGGTAATATTGAACCGATTTTTGTCTCGAGTCCTGATGAATTACCGGCTATTTTAGCTGAGCATTTGCAAGATGGTGACTTGGTATTAACTCAAGGTGCTGGTAATGTTGGTTCGCTAGCTAAAGACCTCGCGGCAATGGCAATGAATGTGGATACGATGAAACAATGGAAGCTGTAATCATGAGCGCAACAAACACTAAAAAAGTAGCGGTATTATTTGGCGGAAATTCAGCCGAACGTGAGGTCTCACTCAAATCTGGTGCGGCTGTGACTGCCGGTTTACAGCGTGCGGGTGTTGATGCGCATGCATTAGATACTGCTGAGTACGATGTACATCAACTTGGTCGTGATGGCTTTACCCATGCATTTATTGCCTTACATGGCCGTGGTGGCGAAGACGGTGTTATGCAAGGCGCGTTAGAGCTGCTTGGCATTCCATATACCGGCAGTCGTGTATTGGGCGCAGCACTGGCGATGGATAAGATCCGCACTAAACAAATCTGGCAATCACAAGGATTACCTACGGCACTTTATCGTATTGTCACGCCCACTGATTTTAATACTGAAATCGCCAACGATATCATTGCTGAACTTGGTTCTCCGGTGATCATTAAACCAGCGAAAGAAGGTTCAAGTATTGGTATGGCGAAAGTGCATAACGTGGCGGAATTAGAAATCGCGGTAATGGCAGCATTGGAATATGATAATGAAATCCTCATTGAACAATGGATTGAAGGTCCTGAGTTTACCGTGGCGATTCTGGGTGACGAAGTACTACCGGTGATTCAACTTAAAACACCAAACACGTTTTATGATTACCAAGCTAAATATCAGTCAAATACCACTGAATATTTGTGCCCAGCCCCGATCACGGATGCACAACGCCAGCAATTACAAGCGTATGCATTAAAAGCATTTCAGGCGGTAGCTGCGGAAGGCTGGGGTCGTGTTGATGCGATGCTCGATGCGCAAGGCCAGTTCCAGTTATTGGAAGTAAATACGGTACCTGGTATGACGGAAAAAAGTTTAGTGCCAATGGCGGCGAAAGCAGCTGGTTATGACTTTGAAACTTTAGTGTCTAAGGTACTCGCGCTAGCGCATTAATAAATCATGACCACTGCTACTGTGACACCTTTACCTGACGCGCTAGATGATAATATCTATGCGCTGACCGAACTTGAAATTCAAGCGGATGACTCCTGCGTTGAACTATTAGGACAGTCACGTTTAAAGCGTGGTTTAGGTCTGTTTTTCTTCTTTATGGTGATAGTGTTCTTTAGTTGGATGTTTAGCAGTATGGAAGCATACCTGACTGATGCCAGTAAAATGCCCATGTCAGCGCTGATTATTCAAGGTGAGCGTGAGTACGTCAGTGATGATGATATTCGTGCGGTATTGTTACAAAAACCGGCGATAGAAAATTATTTTTCGGTCAATGTAGATGATATTCAAGAAAAAATAGAATCATTGCCTTGGGTCTATCATGCCTCGGTGCGTAAAAGTTGGCCGGATTTATTGCGGGTATATATTCAAGAACAGCCCGTTGTGGCAGTATGGAATGATACCCAATTATTAAATGCAGATGGTATTGTGTTTGATGCTGATATTAACCGCGCACCTAAATCATTAGTGAAACTTCATAGTCCCAATGATAGAATTGCACAATTATTATCTAAATATAATGAATTCAATGGATTACTCCAGCTTAACGATTATAAAATCGTTAAAATGACAGTTAATTTGCGGAATGCGATAACGGTTGTATTAAGTAATGGTATTATGTTGCGATTAGGACGAGAAGATGCGATCTCACGGATCCAACGCTATATCGATTATGTCGCAGTATTAGATAAAGAAAAAATAGCCTATATAGATTTACGTTACGATACAGGTTTCTCAGTTGGCTGGAAAAATGACAATAAAGAGTAATGATAATGACTAAGTCGATGGAACGAAAATTAATTGTAGGTTTGGATATCGGCACATCAAAAATTGCGGTTGTCGTTGGTGAGTTATTACCTGACGGCGAGCTTAACATCATCGGTTTAGGTGAAAGTGCATCGCGAGGCATGGATAAAGGCGGGGTAAACGACCTTGAATCTGTGGTTAAAGCAGTACAACGTGCATTACAAGAAGCTGAAATGATGGCGGATATGAAAATATCGTCAGTCTATCTGAGTATTTCTGGTAAACATATTAGCAGCCAAGATGAAATTGGTATGGTGGCTATTTCGGAAGATGAAGTCACACAAGATGATGTCGATAACGTGATCTATACTGCAAGATCTGTGCGAATTCGTGACGAACATCGAATTTTGCATGTGATCCCACAGGAATATGCTATTGATTATCAAGAGCGCATTAAAAATCCTGTTGGTTTATCAGGCGTGCGTATGAAAGCTAAGGTACATTTGATCACTTGTCACAACGATATGGCAAAAAATATTGTAAAATGTGCTGAACGTTGTGATTTACGGGTCGATAAATTAATTTTTTCTGCGCTTGCATCAAGTTATGCCGTGGTCACTGATGATGAGAAAGAACTCGGTGTCTGTGTTGTCGATATCGGTGGTGGCACGATTGATATTGCCGTATTTTATGATGGCTCATTACGTCATACATCGGTATTTTCTTATGCTGGTAATGCAGTTACTAGTGATATTGCCTACGCATTTGGTACGCCACCTGCAGATGCAGAAGATATTAAAGTCAACTTTGGTTGTGCACACGCTAATTTATTACAACGTGATGATACTATCGAAGTGGCGAGCGTCGGTGGTCGACCATCGCGCACTTTACAACGACAAACACTTGCAGAAGTGATAGAACCTCGATATTCTGAGCTATTCGGAATGGTTGAAGATGAATTGAAAACTGTTTTGACCACATTAAAACTGGAAAAATTGGCAGCGGGTATTGTTCTCACTGGTGGCGCTGCACAAATTGAAGGTTTAGTTGAATGTGCCGAAGGCGTATTTAATTCACAAGTTAGAATAGGTAGCCCTTTGAATATCAATGGGTTAACTGAATATGTAAATACACCAGTGTACTCAACAGCGGTTGGCTTACTTCAGTTTGGCAAGGAACAACAGTTCGAACCAACAACAGAAGTAGTCTTAGAAAAGAATAGTTGTAATCAGCTGTTTAAAAAAATAGCTAGCTGGTTCAAAGGCGGGTTTTAAAACCCCAACAAGATTTTTGGAGAAATTACCATGTTTGAACTACTCGATGATAGTAACGATGAAGCTGTCATTAAAGTCATTGGTGTTGGTGGTGGCGGCGGTAACGCTGTTGACCACATGGTCAGTGAAACAATTGAAGGTGTTGAATTTATTGTAATTAATACGGATGCACAGGCATTGCGTAATTCAGCCGCTGGATCTGTTATTCAAATCGGTAACACAATAACGAAAGGTTTAGGTGCAGGCGCAAACCCTGCTGTAGGCCGTGAGGCAGCTGCAGAAGATCGCGATACTATTCGTGAACATCTGCAAGGTTCAGATATGATCTTTATCGCGGCCGGTATGGGCGGTGGTACTGGTACTGGTGCGGCGCCTGTTGTAGCTGAAATTGCTAGAGAGTTAGGCATTTTAACCGTAGCTGTGGTAACGAAGCCTTTCTCTTTTGAAGGTAAACGTCGTCTGACTTACGCGCAAGCGGGTATTGATGCATTAAGTGAACAAGTAGATTCTTTAATTACTATTCCTAACGACAAACTACTGAAAGTATTGGGTCGTGGTGTAAGTTTATTAGATGCCTTCAAAGCCGCTAATAATGTTTTACTTGGTGCTGTGCAAGGTATTGCAGAATTAATTACTCGTCCTGGTCTTATCAACGTGGATTTCGCCGATGTTCGTACAGTTATGAGCGAAATGGGTACTGCGATGATGGGTACGGGTGTTGCTTCTGGTGAAGACCGTGCTGAAGAAGCGGCTGAAGCGGCGATCTCAAGTCCACTACTTGACGATGTCGATTTAGCGGGCGCACGTGGTATTCTGGTTAATATTACTGCTGGACTCGATATTAATATCGAAGAATTCGAAACGGTTGGTAACTCAGTTAAAGCATTTGCATCTGACAATGCAACAGTTGTTGTGGGTGCGGTAATTGACCCTGAAATGACCGATGAACTACGTGTAACAGTTGTTGTTACGGGTATCGGTGCTGAAAACAAACCGGATATTACCTTAGTACCAACGCCAGTGAAGAAACTTGAAGAAGCCAAAGTTGAACCCGCGAAAGTTGAAGAAACAGCTAAAGCGACAGTCGTTGTAGCCGATAAGCAAGTAGATGTGCAAAATGTTGCACAGCAAGTTGCTGTTGGTGAAAGCAATACCACGACGGCAACGAAAAGCGAACCGGATTATCTTGATATTCCTGCGTTCTTGCGTCGTCAGGCAGACTAATACTTTATTAGCTTGTGGTTAGATTATACTTCAGTCTTAGGCGTTATTTTTAGCGTAAAGACTGAAGTATATAAGACATGTCTGGATAGGTGATTTTGCATTTCGAGTAGGGCTGTGCTAAATTGCTCGGCCTTGCGCTGGAGTGCGAGATTTAAATAGGGTGGCATTCATGATTAAACAAAGAACATTAAAACAAGCGGTACGTGGCACTGGCATCGGTCTGCATTCTGGCAACAAGGTTACCCTAAATCTTCGTCCAGCGGCAGCCAATACCGGTATTATCTATCGCCGTATCGATCTCGATCCTGTTGTTGATTTTAAAGCATCAGCCGACATGGTGAAAGATACGATGCTGTGTACTTGTCTCATTAGCGAAGATGGTCACCGTATTTCTACCGTTGAACATCTTAATGCAGCATTAGCTGGCCTTGGCATCGATAATATCATTATTGAAGTTGATGCCGCGGAAATTCCGATCATGGATGGCAGTGCTAGTCCTTTTATTTTCTTACTGCAAAGTGCAGGAATAGCAGAACTAAACTGTGCCAAGAAATTTATTAAAATCAAACAACCAATTCGTGTTGAAGATGGTGATAAATGGGCTGAATTCTTACCTTCTAACCATGGTTTTATCATGGATTTGCGTATTGAGTTCGATCATCCGGTATTTGAAGGTCAAAACCAGCATATTCGTGCCGACTTCTCAGGCGATTGGTTCCATCAAGAGATTAGCCGCGCTCGTACGTTTGGCTTCATGAAAGATATTGAGTATTTACAATCACAAAACCTGGCACTGGGCGGTAGTCTAGAGAATGCCATCGTGGTTGATGAGTTCCGTATTTTAAATGATGACGGTTTACGTTATGAAGACGAATTTGTTAAACATAAAGTACTTGATGCTGTTGGTGACCTGTACTTATCAGGCCATTCAATATTAGGTGAGTTTAGAGCATTCAAAACTGGCCATGGTATGAATAATGTATTATTAAGAGCATTACTTGCTAATCAAGAAGCGTGGGAATTTACCACCGTTGATGAAACGCAAGATGCACCGATTCGTTGGTTAGACGCAAATTTAGAACTGGCGTTATAATCTAACCGAATGGCTTTGGTATCTCGTAACTGACGGTATTAGTTAGCGCTGA